>JANMON010000007.1:0-10704 GCA_031369265.1 Gemmatimonadaceae bacterium
TCCACCGCCGGTGACGAGCGTTCGCCACCTGCGGAATCCACCGTGTACCCACCGAATACGAACAGTCGCTCGCGCACCACCTGCGCGGTTGCGGCGAGCCGACCGACGCTGCCGGGCACGTCGGGCATGGCGCGCCACGCCCCGGTGGACGATCGCCATGCCACGGCGCGTCGTGTGATGCCGGTCCAGCGCTTGCCGGCGTCGATGCCGAGCACGGAGAAGACCCAGCGCTCGCCGTCCACGATGCCGGTGGCGACGGCCGCGTTGCTGACTGGCGTCGGGAGCGGTGGCAGCACCTGCGCGTGGGCCGCACGCGCCATCGCGAACAGTACTGCCAGCCCAAGCATGCTGCGTTTCATGCGCCTCCGGTGGACACGCCGTCGGTGACGAAGATCTCCGACTGCAGGAACCATCCCATCTCCGTGTGTCGCCACTGCGCGATGTACGATCCGCGCATCTCTCCGCGGTGAGTGCCGCTGCCCCAGCGTCCCGTCCACCGTCCACGCTCGGTGGCCTGCAGTGGTGGATCGTGCAGGGTGATGGTGTCGGCATCGCGCACGTAGCCCTGAAACGCACGATCGGCGAACTGCTCGTCGAACGCGATACGCGATGCGTTCCGGCCGTTCAGTTGCGGGCCACCGGCCACCGCCACGGTGACGTCGTCCAGCATCAGCGCCACCACGCCTTGTGCGTCACGCGCCGCGATGGCGGCGTTGGACTGCGCGCGACGGGCGCGGATGACGGCGGCGTGGTCGATCATGTCAGTGTGACGGTGCAGTGAGCCGGCACATCCCGCGCCGATCAGCCAGTGCGTCCCAGCCGATCGAGCGTTCGATCGTCGGGTACGTCGTCATAGTACCGCGACAGGAGCCGGTGGAACACCGATCCCGGCGGCGCCACGCTGGCGAAGAGCGTCGCAGACGACCTCAGCTTGAGGGCATCGGTGCTGCCGAAAACCTGTTCAGCCGTCTTTCCCTGCACGCCCAGTGCCGCCGCCGCGCATTCCATCAACCGCGGGCCGAGCACCGGATGCGCGAGATACGCCTCTGCCTCGGCGGCGCCGGTGATGCCGTATTCCTCGGCGATCGCCGTTCGTCCCAGTCCGCGGAGCTGCGGGAAGACGTACCACATCCAGTGCGACGTCTTGGCGCCGCGGCGGATCTCCGCCAGCGCGTGTTCGAACGTGCGATCGTGATCCTGCGCTGCCACGAAGCGGCGCAGGTTGAACGGGTCCAGTAGTGCCTCGTCGGTCATCGCGATGCTCCCGGATCGACCCTCATGAATGTGCGCGACGGACGTCCACGCTCGACCCTCACCGCGCGATCGTCACCCCGAGTGCGACGAGTGCCGCCACCAATGCCAGACCCGCCACCCCAAGCGCCACCGTCGCAGCGCGTTGGAACCGGCCCTCCGCCGCCTGGAACGCCTGCACCATCGGATCGGCCGTCACCGGTGACTCGTCGGCAGTGAACAGTGACTGCTGCATCACCTGCCGCGCCGCCACCACTTCCTCCATCGCCGACACGAAATGCCGCTGATGGATCTGCTTGGCCGAGTTGGGACCGGGTTCAGCCGCCGCCGCCGCGGCGGCCTTCAACACCGCGTTTTTGATGTCGCCACCACTCACCGCAAACTGTGACGCCAGCGCGGTGAAGTCCACATCCTCGGCCAGTGGCGTGTAGGTCGGGTGGATCTGCACCTGCCAGATGCGCGCGCGTTCCTCGGCGCCGGGCATCTCGAAGCGCACGTGGGTGCGGATGCGTCGCTCGAAGGCGGGGTCGAAGTTCGCAGCCAGGTTGGTGGCGAAGATCACCACGCCGTTGAAGCCCTCCAGTTCACGCAGCAGCACGTTGACGGTGGTGTTCGACTCGCGCTGGAACTGCGTCGCGCCGGCCGCGCTGCGCCGGGCGGCGATGGCGTCCGCCTCGTCGAAGAAGAGCACTGCATCCTGCTCCGCGGCGTTGCGGAACAGCGCGGCGACGTTCTTCGGCGTCTCACCCGCCCACATCGACTCCACTTCGGCGTAGTTCACCGCCAGCAGCTTCTTGCCGAGCGCGCCGGCGATGGCTTCGGCACAGATCGTTTTTCCGGTGCCCGGGGGTCCGGCGAAGTTGAACGCGAGGCCGAGTCCGGTGGTGTGACGTTCGCCAAGGCCCCAGCGCCCGAAGATCAGCGCGTGGTTGTGCACCTGTGCCAACGCGCTGTCGAGCATGCGGCGCGTGGCGGGCGGCAGGATCACGTCCTCGAAACTGCGGACGGGTGTGATGGTGTCCACGGCGGGGCGCGCGCGGAATCGACCGAAGAACGAAAGGACTGGTGGCGACGGCATGCGATGCTGCGAGTGCACGAACCGCGCCGGGTGCGGGCCGGTCGTTACATTTCAGGGCGGCGCAAAACGCGCTGGCAGGAGCAGCGGCGAACGGAGGAGTGGGCACATGTCGATGGCGTTCTTGCGGGATGATGCGGAAGGCGAGATGCCGCGCCGCCACTACGGCCTGCCGCCGCGTGACGACCCCGAGTACGATCGCGTGGCCACGCGCGCCCTGCTGGAGGCGACGCGCGTGGACGAGACGCAGCTCGCCGAACGCGCCACCGGGTATTACTGGGGCGAGCCGCGCCTGAGGCCGTATGCGGAAGAGATCCGCATCGAGGCCGAAGCGAAGGGTGACGAGCGGATGGAGCAGCTGGCGCGGCGGTTTCAGCGGACGGCGTGAGCGTACCGTCGTCCGCGCATCAGTCCACGAGTCACGGCCGGTCGAGATAGACCGGCAGCTTCCGCTCGTACCCTTCGCCAGTCAGTACGAGCGTGTCGCTGAGCGATCCCAGGAAATTGACGGCGCGAATCGTTCCGGTCACGGTACGACCCTCGAACTGTATGCCGCTGATCGTCAGGGCGGCATCGGGCTTGTAGTACGTGCCGCTGACGGTGACCGGACGGGTACCGGCAACACCCCGCTCCCCCATCGCTCCGGCACCGCGCACCGACGTTCCGGTCTGGGTGAGCGTGACCTGCAGCGTGAGGAGGTCGAGGTCACGACCAGTGCTGGAGCCTTTCCACGTTCCCGCCATCGTGGCCGTTCGCTGGCGCAGGTCTTCTTCGATGTCGTCCTGAGTCGGCCCGGTGGGCGGAACGCAGGCGCCGAGCATGAGCATCGCCGGCAGTGCCGTATTCCGAACTATCTGTTGCAGCAGTTGCGCGCGCATGATGGGAGTCCTGTGAATGCCGTGAGAGATGAGACGAAAGCGTGTCAGTCGTGCGACCACAGTCCGGGCGTGACCAGTTCCACCGCGTGGCCATCCGGATCACGGATGCAGATGCTTTCGCTGCCTTGCGCCGACGACGTTCGATTCTCGATCGCGATGCCGTGCTGCTGCAGCCGCTCGATCCATGTGTTCACGGCGTCGGACGGAATGGCGAACAGGAGTTGCTGAGGACTGTCGATCCCGCGCGGCGACCGTACGGTGTGTGGAGGCGATGTGGCGTGCTCCATCGCGCTGCGGTGAAAGAGCAGCAGGACGCTCAAGCCGCCGACTCGCAGGGCGATCAGCCGCGACGCCGTGAGCAGCATCTCGAGCCCCAGCACCTCTGCGTAGAAGTGACGTGCGGCGCGCAGGTCCTGTACGTACAGCGACGTCTCCACGATGCGCGCCAGCGTCGGCGCGTCGACGCGCTCCCGTGCATCCCGCGCGGCGCGCACGGCGTCGCTGGTGCCGATCACATTCACGTTTCGCAACTTCCAGAGCGTCATGTCGATTCCTGCGGCTGGCGTTGTCAGCGAGGCGAGTTCAGTAGCCGATCAGGCCGGGGCCGGCTGCCATCAGGGCCAGGCCGGCAGCCAGCCACAGCGCTGCCAGCGACGCACCGACGACACCAACCGTCTTGCCCGTGCTGAACTGCCGCTCGTCGAGGCGTTGCACATCTCGCATCGGCAGGCTGACGAAACTGCTGCCAGCATCCAGTGTTCCTTTTTGCAGTGTCCCGTGCACCGAATCGCCTCTGATCCGCGCCGACGTCAGTGCGATACGGCTGCCATCGCGCAGTGTCAGTCGGACCGGCCGCTCGTACTGCACCAGCGGCGCGCTGTCCGCCGTGTACTGCTGCCTCCATGAGTGACAGGCCGTCAACGGCATCAACGTGACGATCACTGCCAGGCACACGGTGGCACGACGATGAATGCGCATCATGATCAGATCTCCCTGGGTGGTCCGTGTCTACTGCGCTCAGAACGCCTGGTTGAACCCGATGTACAGCCCCGACGCCCCATCCAACCCACGGCCGTAATCGGCCCGCACGCCGGTGCGCTGGCGCGCATCGATCTGCACCCGAAGACCGGCGCCGTACGTCGGCAGGATCCGCCGTCCGCTGACGTCGCCGAAGGTGGGCGACGACACGCCCGCACCCGCGAATGCCACGCCACCCAGGCGATGCCACACCGGCGAGCGATACTCCGCCTGCGCGGCACTCATCCACGCATCGCGATAGCGACCACGCTTGTAGCCGCGCATGATGTCGCTGTTGCCCACCAGTGCCAGCGCATCGAAAGGCGCATCACCATCCACGCCCGTCACCTGCGCCTGCAGTGCGATGACGTGCGCATTCCCGAGCGTGTGATAGCTGCGCGCATCGACCTTCAGCGTGCGGTAGCTGAAGTCCGACCACAGCCCGTCGTCGCTCCGCGAATAGGTCAGCTGCAGCCACTGCCCGGCACGCGGCGCGAACAGGTTGTCGCGTGTGTCGCGCTGGAGACCGGCCGAGAACTCGGTGGTGATGCCACCCGTGCTGCCGGTGATCTGTCCCAGGCGCAGCACACCGACGCTGTCGGCGGTGATGGTCTGGTTCAGGTAGCGCGCACCGACGCTGGCATACCACGCACCGCTGATCCGCTGCTGCGCCGTGAGCACCGCCTCGGTGCCGGTCGGCGTGTAGATCTCCTCGGCCGCATCCGTCGTGCGGTCACCGAAGCCGAAGAAGGGCAGCGGAAACTCCTGCCACTGCAGCGACCCTGCCAGACGGCGGGTGTTGCCCGTCGTCCAGTGCTCGCCTTCGATGCGCGCGCGCGTCTGGGCCTTGGTGGTGCGAAGCACCGATGCCAGCAGCGAGGCCGGCCTGGTGTTCAGGCGCGGTGCCGGTTCCCACACCGCCAGCACGGTGGCGCCGAACTGGAGCCCGGTTTCGGGGGCCGAACCGAGCGCCGGCAGTGGCTGGATCCGGCGTCGGCCGATGGAGTCCGCCGAGGTGCCGGCGGCGGAGGCCTGCGCGAACACGAGGCTGGCCGTCAGCAGTGCGATGGCGAGCAGCAGGGTCGCGCGCAGAATGGTGGGGCGGACGAAGCGGCGGTGGCGGAACACGGAATCACCTCGGGAGGCGGGATGGCGATCGTCTGCCATCAGCATCGCCTCTCCGCGTCGCACCCCCCATACGTCAGATGACGTAGGTACCGACCATGAGGGAGATGGACAGCCTGGAACGACGAAGGGCCGGAGCGCGTCCTGCGTCCCCGGCCCTTTCCGTATCGGTTCGCGGTGTGGACTACATCCCCGCCATCTTGAGGTCACCGCAGGCCACGATGGTGCCCATCTTCTCCGGCGAGAGATGCACGTTCACGTGGTAGTCACCGCTGGTCGGCGGCGCGACGTTGACGGTGGCAGTGGCAGTCGCGGTGCCGCTGGAGTCGGCCTTGAGCGCCGGATAGTCGGCAGCCGGACCCACGATGGCGCCACTGGCGGCGCAGGTGCCTGCGTGCACGTGCCACGGATGTGTGCCGCCCTTCGGTGCACCATTGATCGCCACCTCGGCGGTGGTGGTGCCCGGATTGGTGCCGCCTGCGACCGAGGCAGTACCGCGCACGTTGGTGCCACCAACCGGCTCGAGCGTCGTGGTCCACTTCATGTTCATCGACGAGGCCGTGGAATCGGCACCCTTGGGTGCCATGGCCATGCCGGAATCAGGCATTGCCTCGTCTTTCTTCCCGCCGCAGGCCGCCAGCGAGCCAAGAGCGAGGATGAGTGTCGATGCCTGCAGTGTTCGCCAGGAATTGAATTGCATGCAACCTCCGTTGATCGTGAACTGATCTGCCCGTCAGGCCACGACAGGGTGACGCAGCGACAGGGCAACACGATTCACCCATGCATGTCGTGTGCTTGCAGTGTCGTAGCAGACGCGGCCGGACGGATGCAGATCAGTCGAGCGGCTTCGGCGGTTGCGGCGGCTGATCCGGACGCCACCAGCCATCCGGCGCCAACGGCGCCGCCTGCGACGGACTGAGGTTCTCATGGCTGACGTCGGCGAAGATGAAGTTCTCCGACGGCACCGGATCACCCGCCAGCCGACGCAACATCGCCAGTTGACCCGCGTGCGTCATCGCGTCGGACAACGGGCCGTGCAGGAACTGCTGGTCGCTGATGGTGGCCGTCAGCGACGCGTCCATGAAATCATCACGCAACGCTTCCAGCGTGGCGTGAAAGCGCACGACCTCATCGTCGAGTGTCGGCAACGCCGGCGGCGCGAATTCACCGCCGCGGAGGAAGGTGCGCGCATACCCGATCACGCCCGTCATGTGCCACAGCAATTCGAGCGGCGTGCGCACGTGTGTGCCGGCGCGGAAGTGGTCGAACCCTACCGGCGCATCGCGCAGCGCCTTCTGCGTGCGATAGGCGAGTGCGGCGAGGAAGTGCACCAGCAAGGCGCGTCCGTCAGTCACGACCATCGTCACCTCCCATCAGTCGTAGCAGCGTTCCGGAACCAGGCGATGCGTTCACCGCAGCGCCTTCGCCGTGCACCGACGCCGTTGTTTTCGAGGCGTCGGTGCACGGTGGCAACTCACATCGCGACCTTCTTCTCCACCGGCTTCGCCTTCGGATCCAGCAGCGGTTTCCGGTTGCGCAGGTGCTCTTCCATCTTCAGGCGCGGCACGCCTTCCTGCATCCAGTCGGCCGCCGGCTTGCCCTGCAGGAAGTGGTCGAACCACTCCTGCATGCGCACCGCGTAGTCCTTCTGGTTGATCGGCCGGGCCAGCCCGTGATTCTCGCCCACGTATTCCAGCAGCACCACATCCTTGCCCAGCTCACGCAGCGTGTTGTAGTACGTGATGCCCTGGTTGAAGTCCACCGCACCGTCACGATCGTTGTGCAGGATCATGAACGGGATGTGCAGGCTGTCGGCGAACCGGTTCGGCGAGTTGCGCAGGTAGGCGTCGGGATTCTTGGCGTAGCTGCTGCGGAACCGACCCTGGCTGGAGATGAAGATGCCCTGGTTGGTGCCACCCGAGTTCCAGTACACGGAGCTGAACATCGACACCATGTCGGTCAGCGGTGCGCCGGCGATCGCGGTCTTGAACAGGTTGGTCTGGGTGGTGATGAAGCTGGTCTGGTATCCACCCCAGCTGTGTCCCTGCAGCGCCACGTTGGTCGAATCGACGATGCCGCTGGCGATCGCCGCCTTCACCGCCGGCACCACGCACCACACCGCCGAGCGACCCGGATCGTCCAGCTTGTAGCTGATGTCGGGCATGAAGTACGCGTAGCCGCGCGACGTGTACACGCTCGGGTTGGCGTAGCGCGTCGCGTTCGGCTGCGCGTAGGCATGGAAACCCTGCGACAGCTTCTCGTAGATGTAGGTCAGCGTCGGGTACTTCTTCCCTTCCTCGTAGCCGGCCGGCAGGAACAGCGCCCCCTGCAGGCGATCACCGTTGTTGTCGCACTGATAGTCGATCAGGCGTGCGCCCGCGCTCCACGCCACGTCGGCCTGTTGCGGATTGGCATCGGTGAGGCGACGCTCGTTGGCCAGGCCGCCATCGGCCGCGTAGTAGTCGGGGAAGCGCACGAAACTCTGGCGCGTGTACACCCACACGTCGGCGTCACGCGCGCGGCGGTAGTCCACCTTCGCATCCTCCCACGCCATCACCCGGGTCCCACCCTTCACGGCGTCCACCGCCACCAGTCCTTCCTTCTTGGTGCGCTCGCCGTAGGTCTCGATGAACATTGGCGCCGACGGATCGATGCCACGCTCGCGCGGCTTCACCGCCACCCGACCCTGATAACGCGTCCCACTGCTCTTGCCGTCGCGCGTCAGGTTCACGGCGGTGCCACCCATCACCGGCACACGCCAGATGTCCCAGTTGTCGCGCAGGAAGACGGTGCGTGAATCGCGCGTCCAGCCGAGGGGTGCCGAAGCCGGTGGCTTCACCACGTTGTGATCGTCTTCGTCGTCCCAGAACGTGGCTGCGATACCAGCAGTGATGGGACGTGACGCCTTGGTCGCGAACTCGTACAGGTTCCACGTGCCGTTGTCGTACCACACCGTGCGCAGGCCGTCGGGCGAGAGCAACTGTCCCGGCTGACCGCCCGGATTCTGGATACCCTTGGCGATGATCGTGCGCGCACCGGTGGTGGCATCGATCGCGTACAAGTCGCGCAACTGCCGACCATCCACGCTGGCCTGCCGTTCGTACGGCGACACATCGGTGCCCATCGCCCAGCGATCACCGTAGCCGACCGTCACGTTGCGCACCGTTGCATCGCTCAGCTGCACCACCTTCGGCGATGCGAGGTGCCACGCCGCGAGGTAGCTGAAGCTGCGGTCGGCGTTTTCGGTGACCTGCTGCTGGCTCTGCAGCCGCGGGTCCTTCCAGTGCCACAGGATCAGCGACGGTGTCTCGTCGTCCTGCCGTGCCGGGGCCACCTGACCACCGGCGCCAGCACCCGGAGCCGGTGCCGGTGCCCCACCACCACTGATCGGCGCACCCGTCGATGCCGGGGCCGCCGGCCGCGACTCACGCAACCCGAAGTAGAGCACCGACTGCTGGTCGTTCCACTTCGGCGTCCGATCCGCACTCACCACCAGCGCACCGACGATGCCTGCGCTCTTCTCGTTGATCGTCACGGCCTGCGGCGTGCGCGTGCCGAGGCGCGTCCAGCCGAGGATCGTGCTCAGCGTGTCCTTGGTCGCGGAATCGGCGACGGAACGGATCACGGCCAGTGCATCGCCGCTGTCGGCCCACGTGAGGCGACGGTACATCGCCTTCTCGCCATCCAGCGCACGCACCACACCGGTGCTCATGTCGCGCACCTGCACGCCGTTGCCCATCATGTCGCGCTGATCGATGGTCCACGCCAGGTACTGGCCCGATTCATCGAAGACGTATTCCCCCACGCCCGCCAGGGTCACCGGCACACCGCCCGCCAGATCCACCAGCGTCACCACCGACCCGCTGGTCGGCGAACTGGCGGCCGGCACCGCACCGTTCGCACCGCCCGCGCCACCCGTTTCCGGAGGCGAGAGTTGCAACGCCAGCACGTTCGAGCGATCACCGGCGAAGCGGAAGCTGCGCACGCGCTCGAACTCCCGCTTCGCCCCAGTCGCGAGCTCGATCACGCCCATCTTCGTCGGCAGCGTCCGACGATCGCGCCGGGCCTTCTGGGCCTCCTCGGCCTTCGGATAGATCGCATACGCCACCCAGCGATTGTTGCCGGAGATGGCGAGCGAGGGGCCGGCACCGAAACCTGCCGGCGGTTCGCCGATCGCGATGCGCGTTTCCTTCGCATCGGCAGCCGTTCCGCGCACGATGAATTCCGCGTCGCCTTCATTCGGCGCCAGCACGTACGCCATCCAGCGCCCGTCGTTGGACAGGGCCGGCGAGCGAATGCCCTTCCACGACAGCAGGTCTTCCATCGTCAGCGGACGCTTGCCACCTGGCGGCGCGGCGGCCGGCTGCTGCGCATTGCCGGGTACAGCGAGGAACGTGATCGCGGCCAAAACGGACGCCACCTGCAGCGGCAGGTGTGAAGCACGACGAAGCATCGGACGAACTCCGGGGACGGTGATTGGGCGGCGGGCGCAGACGGAGCTGACCCGCCACCAATTTGTGCCATCGTCACCCGCGCCGCGCCGGCTCGGCTGCACCGTGGCGGCTCCGAGCATCGCCGATGCGACGACGACCTGCGTCTCGCGAAGGGGGGCTTCGGAGGGCAGGTCGCGTCGGACGAACCGGTGCTGCATCAGGTGGCGCTGGGGGAGGGGGGCTCACCAAGCGCCGCATGACGGGCACGGCAGTCAATCGGAATTGTCTCCCCGGAGCCGACAGCCACGGCTCCAGGCAGGGCGATCCACCGGATCAGTCCGGTTCGCGCAACAGCAGATGAACTGTGGCCGCCAGCGTTTCGGCCGAAAACGGTCGCTGCATCACATGCCGTCGTCGGCCGGCAGTGGACGGATCGTGCCCGGCAGGCACATCCGTCAGCAGTATGGAACGAACCTCAGGTAAGAATCGGCTCACCGACCACGCCGCCGGTTCGGCGATGATCAGGTGCACTGCCACTTCCCGCGCCAGCCCGACCGCCGCGCTCACCGACGCAACGTCGGCCACCCGTAGCTGGCGATGCCCCTCGAGGCAGCTGCGGAGGTGCCGGCGCACCTCACGCTGGCGCGCCACCAGCAAGACCGTGTGCCGGATCGGCGTGTGATTCCGCATCAGCACCGGTACCGGAGCCAGCCGGGCGCACGGCCAGGTGCGATCGTCCTGTGGCGCCACCGTTGGCAACACCGGTTCATCCACCGGCGCTTGCCAGATCGTCAGCGGCTCGTCAACGAAGCCGGTGGTTTCTGGTGACCAGGCCGAGGTGGCGGACCGGTGCCGATGGATCTGAGGGCGTGACATCGCGACGTCTCCGGCGGGAGCATGGGGCGGGAACGTCCCCGTGGCGGAC
>JANMON010000130.1:0-9032 GCA_031369265.1 Gemmatimonadaceae bacterium
CGTCGCGGCGACGGATCACGTCCACACGCTGCGACACGTCGTCACTGGTGCGCACCTCCACACTCAGGCCGAAGCGATCGAGCAACTGGGGGCGCAGGTCGCCCTCTTCCGGATTACCGCTGCCCACGAGCACGAAGCGCGCTGGGTGCCGCACGCTCACGCCGTCACGCTCCACCACGTTCTCGCCAGTCTGCGCCACGTCGAGCAGCAGGTCCACCAGGAGATCCTCGAGCAGGTTCACCACGTCCACCTACACGACGCCGCGCTGCGCGCGCGCCAGCAGCCCGGGCTCGAACGCCTTCTCGCCATTGCGCAGCGCCTTCTCGATGTCGAGCGCGCCAACCACCCGATCCTCGGTGGCGCCGAGCGGAAGATCGATCACCGGCACCGGCTTGTCCGTCACCGGCAGCTTGCCGCGCGCGACGTGCAGGGCGCGTTCGCGGCACTCGTCGCAGCGCGACCCGTTGGCGCCGGGATCACAGCCGTAGCGACACCCCTCCACGGCCTTCATGCTCGGCAGGAGCGCCGGCAGGGCGCGCACGACGGTGGACTTCCCCGTGCCGCGGTCGCCCAGGACGAGGACACCGCCCACCGACGGATCGACCGTGGCGATCAGGAGCGCCAGCTTCATCTGCTCCTGTCCTACGATGGCACTGAACGGAAATGCGACGCGCACACGGTCCCCGGATATCGGTGAGTAACTGTCAGCGCGGCATCCCGCCCGTTACGGTCGGGCGTGGCCGGACGACGCGCTGCAGGGAGAAGGTGCTCCCGGCTTTACCGTCCAGCAAGCTTGACAGAGTGCCTGTTTTGCTTGCATGACAGAGCAGCAATCCGGCGAGGTGGGCTCGCGCCGGCTCAGTGTTCGCCCCTTTTCCGTCAGGACCGGACCGTCTTTTCATGTCTGATCGCATCAAGCCGGCGGCCATCGCCACTGCCGCTCCCCCGCTCGTCCCAACCCTGCGGGAGCGTGTCGAGGTCCCGGTCCGGGTAGACGTCCCGGCGCCGCGGTTGTCGCTCGCCGATCGCATCGCCGACTGGCGCAACCGCATGGCCGCCTCGCCGGGGTTCCAGCGCTGGGCCGGTTCTTTCTTCCTGACACGATTCATCGCGAGGCGACACGCCCGCGAGTTGTTCGACCTCTGCAGCGGATTCGTCTATTCGCAGGTGCTCTACGCCGGGGTGCAGCTCAATCTCTTCGGCAAGCTGCGTAACGGGCCGCTGACGATGGCCGAGATCGCTGTCGCGGTGGGGCTGCCCCTGGAGGGGACGGAGCGACTGGTGCGGGCGGCCAGTGCGCTCGACCTGCTCGAGGCCACCCAGGACGGCCGCTGGCGCCTCACGGTGAACGGCGCCTCGATCGCACCCAGTACTGGCCTCGAGAAGCTGATCGAGCACAACCAGTTGCTCTACCGCGACTTGCTGGACCCGGTGGCCATGCTGCGCGACCCACACCGGAGCCAGACGGCCATCGCCGCCTACTTCCCGTACGGCGAGGCGGGTCGCCCGGAAGATGTGGATCCGATCGCCGCCGCCCGCTACAGCGACCTGATGGCGTCCACGGTGCCGCCGCTGGCCGAGGAGGTGGTGGACGCCTACCCGGTGGCGCAGCATCGTCGGTTGTTGGACGTGGGGGGCGGGATCGGGGCGTTCCTCGCGCTGATGGGCGAGCGTGCGCCGAACCTGGACCTGATGCTGTTCGACCTGCCCGCGGTGGCTGTCCACGCCGAGGCCGAGCTCGCCAAGAACGGACTCGGCAGCCGAGCCAAGGTGCACGCGGGGAATTTCCAGACCGACGCCCTCCCCGGTGGTGCCGACCTGATCACGCTGGTGCGCGTGCTGCTGGACCATGGCGACGAGGTGGCGTTGACGGTGCTGCGACGGGTCCGCGAATCGCTCGAGCCCGGTGGGACGTTGCTTGTCGTCGAGCCGTTCTCAGGCATTCGTGGTGCGGAGCGTGTCGGCGACGCCTATTTCGGCCTCTACCTGTTTGCGATGGGGCGTGGGCGGGCGCGGACGATCGCGCAGCATCAGGCGCTGCTTCGCGCTGCCGGGTTCTCGCGTACGCGCATCGTGCCGACCCGGTACCCGGTGCACACGGGGATCATCGCGGCGCAGGCGTAACCGTTGAAATCGGCACAGACGGGTTTCGCGTGCACGCGTTTCCGTGCGCAACTCTCGGTGCCGAAAGACGACGAATCCCGCACCTGATCGCACGCCCTGAAAAACCGTCAACCTTTATTGACGGTCCGTGTTGTACGGGTAGGTTGACACATGTCCCCCTGATTCCCCCGCCGACGGAGTTCCCGAGTGAACGCTCTCGCTGTCGTGTTCGACGAACCGCAAACGCTCGCCTTGCGAACGTTGCCGATCGACGAACCTGGCGACGCCGATGTCCTGATCGCCGTGCAGCACACCGGCATCAGTACCGGCACCGAGCGACTGCTCTATACGGGCACCATGCCCCCGTTTCCGGGACTCGGCTATCCGCTCGTTCCCGGTTACGAAAGCGTCGGCGTCATCACCCATGCTGGGCCGCACTCACAGCGCGCCATCGGAGACATCGTCTTCGTGGCCGGCGCACGCTGCTTCGGCCCGATGCGCGGACTGTTCGGTGGCGCGGCCGAGACGCTGATGGTGGCCGGCGACCGCACACACCTCGTGCCGGCTGGCCTCGGTGACCGCAGCATCCTGTTGTCACTCGCCGCCACCGCACTGCACGCACTGCGCACGTTCACCGACGGCGCACCACCGCAGCTCATCGTTGGACATGGATCGCTGGCCCGGCTCGCCGCACGCCTGGTCGTCGCACTCGGCGGTGAGGCGCCCACCGTCTGGGAGATCAACCCAGCTCGTGTCAGCGGTGCCGATGGCTATAAGGTCGTGCACCCGGATCACGATGCGCGGCGCGACTATCAGCGCATCCTCGAACTCAGCGGCGCCACCGACATCCTCGACACGCTCGTGCCGCGTCTGGCGCGGCACGGCGAGATCGTGCTCGGTGGCTTCTATCACGAGCCGGTGAAGTTCGCCTTCCCGCTCGCCTTCATGCGCGCCATGCAGCTGAAGATTGCTGCCGAGTTCACGCCGACCGACCTTGCGCAGGTGACGGCGATGGCCGCCAGCGGCGAACTCTCGCTCGACAACATCATCACGCATCGCATGCCCGCCGCCGACGCAGCGCAGGCCTATGCCACGGCGTTCGGTGATCCGACGTGTGTCAAGATGATCCTCAACTGGAGTCACCCGGCATGACCACTCAGCAGGCCCCCGCCCAGGACGATGTGCTCGCGAAGATGCACCAGACCCTTCGTGACGAAGCGGCCGCCCCGGATGACGCACCGATCGAGGAACGCCCCGTCACCAAGGAGACGCAGATCATCGCGATCTATGGCAAGGGCGGCATCGGCAAGAGTTTCACGCTCGCCAACCTCTCGTACATGATGGCGCAGCAGGGCAAGAAGACGCTGCTGATCGGCTGCGACCCGAAGAGCGATACCACCTCCCTGCTCTTCGGCGGCAAGGCCTGCCCCACCATCATCGAGACCTCGTCGAAGAAGAAGCTGGCCGGTGAAGCGGTGGCCATCGGCGACGTCTGCTTCAAGCGTGACGGTGTCTTCGCGATGGAACTCGGCGGACCGGAAGTGGGTCGCGGCTGCGGTGGGCGCGGCATCATCCACGGCTTCGAGACGCTCGAGAAACTCGGCTTCCACGAGTGGGGCTTCGACTTCGTCCTGCTCGACTTCCTCGGCGACGTGGTCTGCGGTGGCTTCGGCCTGCCGATCGCACGCGACATGTGCCAGAAGGTGATCGTCGTCGCCAGCAACGACCTGCAGTCGCTCTACGTCGCCAACAACGTCTGTTCGGCGGTGGAATACTTCCGCAAGCTCGGTGGCAACGTGGGTGTGGCCGGCGTGGTGATCAACAAGGATGACGGTACCGGTGAGGCCGAGGCCTTCGCCAACAAGGTCGGCATCCCGATCCTCGCCAAGATTCCCGCCAACGACGACATCCGGAAGAAGAGCGCCAACTACGAGATCATCGGCATTCCCGGTGGCGAGTGGGGCAGTTTGTTCGCCGAGCTGGCGCAGAACGTGGCCGATGCGCCGCCGGTGCGCCCGCATCCCCTGACCCAGGACGAATTGCTGAACCTCTTCTCGGCCGACACCGTGGGACGCAACGTGGTCCTCGAGCCGGCCAGCTTCCTCGACATGTGCGGCCGCGAAGAACTCAACAAGGCCACGCTCGAAGTTGTCTACGACACCGTCTGATCCAGTGCATTCCACGTCAGGTGACGAGATGATCACGACACCGAACCGCGAGATCGCCTACGACGGCGCGGCCGCGGCACCGATGGCGAACGATGGCCAGCAACCGACCGGCACCGACGTCGCGTCCTCCAGCACGCGTGCCGCACTGCCCGTGATGACCGCGCCGGCGACGGATGGCGTGGGCTGTCACTCCGGCGCCGAGCAGATGAAGGCCGCCGCGATGGCCAGCGGGAAGGGCGGCATCCTCGAGCAGTACGCCGCCGACTATCCGAAGGGGCCGCACGACCAGCCGCAGTCGATGTGCCCGGCGTTCGGCTCGCTGCGTGTCGGACTGCGCATGCGTCGCACCGCCACCATCCTCAGTGGCTCCGCATGCTGCGTCTACGGCCTCACGTTCACCAGCCATTTCTACGGTGCACGACGCACCGTGGGCTACGTGCCCTTCAACTCCGAAACCCTGGTCACCGGTCAGCTCTTCGAGGACATCCGGGACGCCGTCTACAAGATGGCGGACCCCGACCTGTATGACGCGATCGTGATCACCAACCTCTGCGTGCCAACGGCGTCGGGCGTGCCGCTGCAGCTGCTGCCGAAGGAAATCAACGGTGTGCGCATCATCGGCATCGACGTGCCGGGCTTCGGTGTGCCCACGCACGCGGAAGCGAAGGATGTACTGTGCGGCGCCATGCTTCGGTATGCGCGCACGGAAGCCGAGCAGGGACCGGTCGCGGCACCGCGCGGCGGTCGCAGCGACAAGCCCACCGTGACACTGGTTGGCGAGATGTTCCCCGCCGATCCGGTCGGCATCGGCATGCTGCTCGCGCCGCTTGGCCTGGCCGCCGGACCGGTGGTGCCGACGCGTGAATGGCGTGAACTGTATGCCGCACTCGATTGTGCCGTGGTGGCCGCCATCCATCCGTTCTACACCGCGTCGTACCGCGAATTCGAGTACATCAGCCGCCCGATCGTGGGCTCGGCTCCGGTGGGGCACGACGGTACCGCCGACTGGTTGCGCAACATCGGTGAAGCCGCCGGCGTCAGCTCGGATCGCATCGCGGCCGCGCAGAACGGCGTGCTCCCGGCGATCAAGGCCGCACTGGCTGCCAAGCCGATCAAGGGCCGCATCACCATGAGCGGCTATGAAGGGTCCGAGTTGCTGGTGGCGCGACTGTTGGTCGAGAGCGGCGCCGACCTGCGGTACGTCGGTACCGCCTGTCCGCGCACGCAGTGGAGCGCGGCCGATCGCGACTGGCTCGAGGCGCGCGGTGTGCACGTGCAATACCGCGCCTCACTGGAGCAGGACCTGCAGGCGATGGAAGCCTTCCGCCCCGACCTCGCGATCGGCACCACACCGGTGGTGCAGAAGGCGAAGGAGCTCGGTATTCCGTCACTGTATTTCACCAACCTGATCTCGGCCCGTCCGCTGATGGGCCCTGCCGGTGCCGGGTCGCTAGCCACGGTGATCAACGCGGCCCTCGGCAACCAGCACCGCTTCGACGAGATGAAGGCCTTCTTCGAGGGTGTCGGCGAAGGTCACAACGCCGGCGTGTGGGAAGAGGTGCCGGTGGATCGTCCGGAGTTCCGCGATCACTACAAGCGACACCTCGCCAAGATGGCCAGGGCACGCAAGGCTGAGGAGATGGTCTGATGCTGGTGCTCGATCATGATCGCGCGGGCGGGTACTGGGGCGCCGTGTACGCCTTCACCGCCATCAAGGGCCTGCAGGTGGTCATCGATGGTCCGGTGGGCTGCGAGAATCTGCCGGTCACCTCGGTGCTGCACTACACCGATGCCCTCCCCCCGCACGAGTTGCCTGTCGTCGTGACCGGGTTGTCGGAGGAGGAACTCGGACAGCACGGCACCGAAGGCGCCATGCGACGCGCGCACACGACGCTCGACCCGGAGTTGCCGGCCGTCGTCGTCACCGGCAGTATCGCCGAAATGATCGGTGGTGGTGTGACGCCGGAAGGGACGAACATCGTCCGCTTCCTGCCGCGCACCATCGATGAAGACCAGTGGCAGGCCGCCGACCGCGCACTGTACTGGCTCTGGACCGAGTACGGCTTGAAGAAAGGCGTGATGCCGAAGCGCACGGAACGCGCGGCCGGTGCCAAGCCACGGGTGAACCTGATCGGCCCGATGTACGGCTACTTCAACACCTGGAGTGACCTGGCGGAGATTCGCCGCCTGGTGGAAGGCATCGGGGCCGAGATCAACATGGTGTTCCCGCTCGGCAGCCATCTTGCCGATGTGCCGCGCCTGGTGGACGGCGACGTGAATGTCTGCATGTACCGCGAGTTCGGGCGCATGCTCTGCGAGTCGCTGGACAAGCCGTACCTGCAGGCGCCGATCGGTCTCCACTCGACCACGAAGTTCCTGCGCAAACTCGGTGAGCTGCTTGGACTTGACCCCGAGCCCTTCATCCAGAAGGAGAAGCACACCACGATCAAGCCGCTGTGGGATCTGTGGCGCAGCGTGACGCAGGATTTCTTCGGCACGGCCAGCTTCGCGATCGTCGCCAACGAGACGTATTCGCGCGGCGTGCGGCATTTCCTCGAGACCGAGATGGGCCTGCCCTGCACCTTCGCGTTCGCGCGGCGGCCGGGGGTGAAGCCGGACAACGCGGCCGTGCGCGAGGCGATCCGCACCACGCCGCCACTGATCATGTTCGGCAGCTACAACGAGCGGATGTACATGGCGGAACAGGGCTCGCGGGCGATGTACATCCCCGCCTCGTTCCCCGGCGCGATCATCCGCCGGCATCTCGGCACGCCGTTCATGGGCTATTCCGGCGCCACGTACCTGATCCAGGAAGTCTGCAACGCGCTCTTCGATGCGCTGTTCAACATCCTGCCGCTGGCCACCGACATGGACAAGGTCGAAGCCACGCCATCACGGCTGCACCAGGAACTGCCGTGGACCGACGAGGCCAACGCGGCTCTGCAGGAATTGCTCGAGGAGCAGCCGGTGCTGATCCGGATCTCGGCGGCCAAGCGGATCCGCGACCTCGCCGAGCGCGACGCACGTGACCTGAAGGACGCCACCGTGACGCGCGATCACGTGCTGGCCTCGCGCCGCGCCATGCGCGGCGGAGCCTACGCGTGAAAATCAGCCGGTGCGTGACGCCGACGTGGCGAGGGCCGACGTGATGACGTCGGCGAGCGCGGCCGGCTTCTCGTCTGGGATCAGGTGGCCCGCGGGGGTCATGTCGATCACCGACCGCATCGGCAAGGCCCGCGTGGCCGCCAGCAGCTCGTCGTACGGCACCCAGGGCTCGTTGCGCGAATGCACCAGCGTGACCGGGATGCGGATGTCCGGGAACGTCGCCTGGAGCGTCGGCAGGTCCCACTGCGACATCATGCGCAGCACCGCACCGACGCGCGTGGCGTCGGTGAGCAGCGACACGTATCGCGCTTCCTGCGCGGCGTCGAGTGGCGTGCCGGCGGAGCGCAGCAGCGTGCGGGCCAGTGTGCCGGTGCGCATCAGCGCCGCGATGCCGGCGCGCACCGGTTCCATGTCGAACAACGCGCGTGATGCGGGCATCAGCATTTGCCCTAGTGCATTGATGGAAACGAGTGCACTGTTGACACCAATGATCGATCGTGGCGTGACCGGGTGGGATGAAGCCGCAAGCTGCAGCAGGACTGCCGCTCCCGCCGAGTGTCCGACACCGAGGACCGGCCGCACATCGAGCGTGTCGAGCAGTGTCGTGACGGCGGCGGTCATGCCCGCCAGTGACAGGTGCGCTGACGTGGCGCCGGTGGTGAAGCCGTGGCCCGGCAGGTCGATCGCGATCACGTCGGCGATCGGCGCCAGCAAGGGCAACACGGTGCGCCAGGTGTGTGTGGCACCAGCCGTCCCGTGCAGCAGCACGATGGTCGGCCCGTGGCCGGCGCGCTGCACGTGCCAGCGCAGGCCGCCTGCCATGATGAATCGCGAAGCAGATCTATTTGGCCACGCCGCCGGGATGTCCGGTGGTGTGGCATCGGTATCAGGCACGCATGCCCTCCTGGTGTGGTGTCTGGTCAACACGGGCGACCCGGGTTTGGGCCGGCGCGAGCCGGTGGGTCGTTCGTCCCCGCACGACGGGATTCAATGTCGTGCCCTGCGCTGCGCCAGGAGCGTGCAGCACCCCATTTCCCGAGGTTGGAATGGATAAGCCCCCGATGACGGATGAAGAAGCACGCGGCGTGCACTCACTGGCAATGCTGTCAGTAGTCGGCTTCGCATTCTTCTCCGCGATTTTCCACTTTCTGGTCTGGCAGTGGCGTCCGTGGTTCGGCAAGCCGTTGTCCTACGGAGCTGCGCAGCTGCTGGATGCCGCGCACACCGCCACTCGTTTCCTGAGCTGAGGAGAAACCCATGCTTTACAAAATGTGGCAGGGCTTCGATCCGCGGCGTCTGATGGTCGGCATCTTCGCGTTCATGTTCGCGTTGTCGCTCGTCATTCACTTCATTCTGCTCAGCACCACCCGCTACAACTGGCTCGATCCTGATGGGAATGCAGCCAGTGTGTCCACGGCAGACGCGCTCACCCCGATGCCGGCAAGTCGGTAACGACGGCGCGCGGGCTGCGGCCCGGGTGGCTTCATGTGTCCAGACCACTTGAAGCACCCGGCGCCATAGCCGGCAGCGCCGCCGTCACGACCTTGTCAGCAAGGAGCGACAATCGATGGCGATGATGTCCTTCGAATACAAGTATCGCGTGCGAGGCGGCACCCTCCTCGGCGGTGACTTGTTCGATTTCTGGATCGGCCCCTT
>JANMON010000010.1:0-2856 GCA_031369265.1 Gemmatimonadaceae bacterium
AGTTCAACGCCCGGTGGGCGGCGATGCTGCTTGGCGGAGCCCTCATCTCCCTGACTGCAGCCGGCTGCCGATCAGAGCCGGTGGATGCGTCCAAGGTCTTCGCCAGTCGCGCACTCGCGCTGGCGTACCTGCAGCGCGGCCAGCTCGCGGAGGCCGAGGCGGAGTTCAAGAAGGTGATCGCGCTCGTACCCGATGACCAGCTCGGCTACGCGAATCTTGGGCTCACCTACCTGCAGGCCGGGCGCTTCCGTGACGCTGAGCCGGCGCTGGAGCGCGCGCTCGAACTCGACCCCCGGAACACCGAGATCGGGCTGATGCTGGCGAGGCTCTACGCACTCACCTCGCGACCGGATGATGCGCGCGCGACGTTGGAAGGGCTGCGTGACGACAGCACGGCGAACGTTCGTGTGCTCTTTGCGCTGGCCGAGCTCGAGCGGCAGCGCACCGACAGCGTCTCGCGGCGTCGGTACGAAGCACGGTTGCGGGACGTGCTGGCGGCAGCCCCTGCCAACCTATCGGTTCGGCTGGCACTCGTCACGCTGCTGGCGGAGCAGTCGCTCGGGGACAGCGTCTTGCGCCAGCTCGAGGAGGTGCGGCGCATCCCGCCCGCACTGCCTGCTGATTTGCGCGCGATCCTCGACAGCGCGATGCACGCCCTGCAGGACGGCAAGCCGGCACAGGCCAGCGCGCCGCTCGATCGCTTCCTCGCCCTGGTCAGGGTCACCGCGCCGTATCAGGCGTCACTGGACGAGGTCAGGGCAGGCGGCGCCGACTCGCCATTGGTGGGACGCCCCGTGTTCACCTTTCCACCCGCCAGCAGTGTCTGGCGCGTCGGCGTTCGTGAACAGTCGACCATCGACTCGGTACGGTTCAGCGATGTGGTGGATGAAGCGGGGTTGGTTGGAGGCCAGCTACGGCCGGCCGCGCAGGCCACGGCGGGTGCGGCGACGCAGCCCATGACGGCCATCGCCGCCGGAGACGTGGACGGCGACGACGTCGATGACCTGTTCGTTTCATTCCCGGCGGCAACGCACGAGCGCCCCGCGCATGTCTTTCTGCTTCGCAGGGGCTTTGCGAGCGACGTGTCGTCCTCGGCTGGCATCGCGCTGCGCGATGGTGCGAGGTTCGCGAGGTTTGCGGACGTGGACAACGATGGGTGGCTGGACCTGTTCGTGATTGGCGGCGATGGGCGTGGTCACCTGTTTCACAATCGTGGCGACAAGCGCTTCGAGGAGGTCACGGCACGTGCCGGCATTGGCAATGTTCACCGCGCGCGTTCCGCGCTTTTCATGGACCTCGATCACGATGGCGACCTGGATCTCGTGCTGGTCGGGAACGCGCCGGTCACCGTCTACCGGAACAACCTCGATGGCACATTCACCGATGCGACGGCCGCATACGGCGTCGTGGGCGATTCTGTCGCGAGTGACGCGGCATTCGGGGATTTCGACGCTGACGGGCGCATCGACCTGTTCGTCTCCGGCCCCGGCGGGGTCGGTCGCGTCTTCCGCAACGGTGGCGCGCAGCGCTTCGGCGACGCCACCGCAATCAGCGGCGTGTCGGGCAGCGGTGGCTCCAGCGCGGTCGCCGTGGGCGACTACAACAACGATGGGGTGCTGGACCTCTTCGTCGCCGGCACGAATGGCGGCGCACCGGTGCTCCGGCGCGGCCGGGGAACGGCGGACAGCACCTTCACGCTCGACCGGCGTTCCAGCGCCGTCCTGCAGCCGCTCGGTGCGCTCGATGCCGTGGCTGCGGCGTTCACGGACTACGACAACGATGGTTGGCTGGACCTCCTCGTGGTCGGCAAGGGGAGAGCGTCGGGAACGCCGGGGCTCTTCCTGTTTCGCAATGACCGACGCGGCCAGTTCATGGATCGCTCCACCCTGATTCCAGCGCCCATTCGCGCGTCAGGCGCAACGAGCCTGGTGGTGTCGGACACCGACGAGGATGGTGACGAGGACCTGCTCGTGACCGATGTTGCCGGCGCGCTGCACCTGCTCCGCAATGATGGAGGCAACAGCAACCTGTCGGTGCAGGTGGCGCTCAAGGGCCTGCGCACGGGAAGCGGCAAGAACAATGACTTCGGGATCGGCGCGCGGCTGGAATTGCGCGCGGGAGAGATCTACCAAACCCGGGTCGTCACCGGACGCGCCACGCACTTCGGGTTGGGGCCGCACCTCAAGGCCGACGTACTGCGTGTCGAGTGGCCCAACGGCGTGCCACAGACCGTCTACCTGCCCGGCGGCGACCGCGACGTGGTGGAATCGGAGGTGTTGAAGGGATCGTGCGCATTCGCCTACACGTGGGATGGCACCGGCTTCCGCTTCGTCACGGACGTCATGTGGCGCAGCGCGCTGGGAATGCCGATGGGATTGATGGGCACCAACGCCAGGTTCGCGCCGGCCGGCGCCTCGCAAGAGTACCTGCGCATCCCCGGCAGCGCGCTGAAGCCCCGCAACGGCAAGTACGTGATGCAGCTGACCGAGGAGCTCTGGGAAACGGCGTATGCAGACGAGGTGAAGTTGATCGCCGTCGACCACCCCGATTCGGTCGAGGTGTTCGTGGACGAACGGTTCGTCCCACCGGGGCAGGTCGCACTCCGGCTCTTCCAGGTGGGCCGGGCGGATCGAGTCGTGCATGCCAGCGACGAGCGTGGGGTGAACCTGCTGCCGACGCTCCGCGAAAGCGACGCGCGCTACGTCGCGAACTTCTCGCCGACGCAATACCAGGGTGTCGTCAACACGCATGACCTCGTCCTCGACCTGGGCACGTCGGCTGGGCAGCCAGGGGTCTCCCTCTTCCTCCGCGGCTGGATCTATCCCACCGACGCGAGCATCAACGTGGCGCTGTCAC
>JANMON010000103.1:0-26356 GCA_031369265.1 Gemmatimonadaceae bacterium
CCAGGAGCAGGTGAACCTGACGCGGTTCTCGCTGCTCTTCCCGGAACGCCGCGAGTTCTTCATCGAGAACGCCGGCGCGTTCCAGTTCGGCGACGTGACGGAGCGCAATTACCGCATGGGTGCGTCGCCGAGCGACTTCACCTTCTTCAACTCGCGCCAGATCGGCCTCACGCGGGATGGCCGTCCGATCCCGATCGTCGGCGGGGCGCGCCTCACCGGTCGCGTGGGCCAGTGGGACGTGGGCGCCCTCGACATGCAGACGCAGCGCGCCTTCAGCTCACCCGCCGAGAACTTCGCGGTGCTGCGTGCGCGCCGGAACCTGTTCGGCAAGTCGGATGTCGGCGTGCTGCTGCAGAATCGCGAGGCCACCGACAGCAACACCTGGAACCGCAGCGTGGGCATGGACGCCAACCTGCGTTTCGGTGGCAACACGATCGTGAATGCCTACGCGGCGCGCAGCGATGCGCCCGGGAGTACCAGCGACGGCACCGCGATGCGCACGCAGCTGGCCTATCGCGGCAAGCGGTGGGATAACTCGCTGCTCTGGAAGCGGGTGTCGGATGGGTTCGCGCCCGGCATGGGCTTCGTGCGCCGCCGCGACTTTCAGCAGTTCTACGGCACCATCGGTGCCCATCCGCGTCCACCGCTGCCGCGCGTGGCGGAGATGAATCCGTACGTCCTGGTGGACTACATCACGGACCTTCGTTCGCAGCTCGACACCCGCACCATTTCCGGTGGCCTGGACGTGACGCTGAAGTCGGAGGCGATCCTGTCGATGCTGGTGAGCGACCAGTTCGACCGAATCGAGCAGACGTTCACGCTGGTGCCGGGACGCACGGTGGCGCCGGGTGCATATCAGTGGCGCGAGGGCACGATGAAGTTCACGATGGCACCGGCGAGCCGGGTGATCGGCACCGCCAACGCCACCGTGGGCGACTTCTACACCGGCACCCGCCGCAGCGCGGGCGGTGGTCTGACCTGGCGCGCCTCGTCGTCGCTGGTGCTCGAGACGACGTACCAGCGCAACGCGATCTCGCTCGCCAGTGGCGACTTCGTGGCCAACCTGGCCGGCTTTCGTGCGCGATACGCCTGGTCCACCACGCTGCTGGGTGCAGCGTTCGTGCAATACAACACGCAGACGCGTTCGTTCAGCACCAACGCACGGCTGAACTGGCGCTGGGCGCCGCTCAGCGATGTGTTCCTCGTCTACACCGACCGGCGCGACAGCGAGTCGTGGGCGCAGAACGAACGGTCGGTGGCGCTCAAGGTGACACGGATGCTGGCGTTCTGACGGCACCGATGCGAACTGTCCCGCGCGCTGGACGATGGCGCACGGGACAGTGTCACGTCCGGTAGTCGGTCGCGCGATCGCTTATGGTGTCGGCCAGTTGTCAGCCCATGTGTTCGCCACGCGCAGCCAACCATCATACCGATTGAGTGCGCTGGCGATGTGGCAGGAGTTGTAGCGCACCGAGGAATTACCATTGCCCACCGCGCCGGCGGTCGGATACGTCTGCGGCAGGTAGGGAAAGTCGCTGAGCGGTGTGATCTTCAGGTTGAGGCCAGTCAGCAGCGCGCCGCGGACGCGCGCGTTCGATCCGCTGATGCTCACTTGGCCACCGACCAGCACCACGCCTTCCCACTGGATGTTGGAGACGTTGGCATCGCCTGTCACGATCAGGACGCCCTTGCCGTTGAAGTTGTCGCCGCCGGTGACGTTGCCGGTGATGCGCACGACGGGATAGTTGGCGTACGAGGCAGGGAACGCACCGGTGTTCGGGTTGACGACGCGATTGATCGTGAAGTCAGGCTGCAGCGACGAGCCATCCAGCACACTCTCCCAGTCCACGCGGACGGCAGCGTTGGCGGTACCGGGAGTTTCACCGATTCCAGCCGGGCCGAGGTAGGACGGTGCGTTGTCCGGTGACCCATCGATGTAGTCGTTGGCCTGCGGGCTGTTGCTGCCTGGCACATAGAGTCCGGTCGGCACGGCCAATCCCGGAAGCGTCGGCCGAACGCTGCACTCGTCAACGCCGGAGATGTTGCCGGACGTGCCGTTCTTTCCCAGGCCGCCCAATGCCACGAAGGCCGCATCCACGTCCAGCGCTGGCTTCTGCCGCTGGACGATCTGGGTGAGCGTGCGCGTCGCGACCGGCACAGCACTGGACGTGCGCCGGCTCGTCACGGTCCCAACCGACCGCAGTAGGAAACTCTCGGCCGACGTTGCGCCCGCCGCGCGGATTCGCTCGAGTGTCACCACCGCCGTGCCGTTGGCGAACGTGTAGGTGTTCGTCACGGGCAGTGTGGCTGGCGAATTCGGCGTCAGGATCAGGTACCGCTCCATCCCCGCGTAGGCCACGTTCCAGGCGTCGGCCTGCGCCCGCATGTTGGTCGTGGTGGAGTATTCACTGCTGGAGCGCGCGAATCCTGCCGCAGCCCCAAGTGACATCACCACCACCAGGATCAGGACGAGCACCATCGCCATGCCGCGCCGCGACTGCAGGCGTGGCGCCGGACGGTCGGAGTGCAGAGCCGTTGCTGGGCGCATCAGTCGGGTCGGTTGAGGAAGAAGATCGACGTCAACACGCGGAACTGTTCCGCCCGCGCCGTCCCACGGACGGTGCGCACACTCTGGCCGGTGAATCGCAGTTCGACGCCGCGGATGTTCGCCAGCGCGGTGGGCACGGTGTCGGACACCGTCCTCGTATTGTTGATGAAGAACCCGAACCGCGACGCCGGATCCAGCGGCGACGCAATTTCGTCCGACTGCGTGACGGCATTCAGGTTGTTCAGCTGCCGCCGCCAGAGCGCGGTGCGCCCGGGAAGGACGGTGGATGGTGCGATGTCGTAGCGCACGCGACGCCAGAAGACCACTGGCGTGCCGGGCGTGACGGCCGTCGGCAGGCTGACGGCCGTCATCGCGAGCACCGTGCTGCCGGGCACGATGGACAGGTTCGCCGGCGCGCCCGTGCACAAGGCCGTCGTACCGTTCGCCGGGTCCAGCGCGCTGTTCACGTAGCCGTACTCGCCGGTGGACTGCAGCGTGGCGAACCCGTTGTAGCCGAGCGACGTGGTGGCGATGGTGGTGTCAGCCGGCAGCATCGAGGCCACCAGCAGGCCTGGAATGCCGATCGTGGATGAGCAGGCGATACCGATCCGGAATGGCACCCGGATCGTCAGGCTGGTGGCCGTCGCGGCCTCGATGCCCGTGCCCGCCGACACCATGCGCAATTCGGTCGCCGCCAGGTTCATCCCGGCGCGCGCCGCCCCTCGCGCCTCGCGCCCCGATTCCACCCGGTCGATGAACCGGTTGCTGCTGATCATGGTCCGCACCAGTGCCGCACCGATGATCCCGGTCACGACCATCGCCAGCATCAACTCGATGATGGTGAAACCGGTGCGCCGGGCGGCCGATCGCCTGCCGCGCGGGCGCAGCATCAGGGCGTTCCTCCGGACAGGTCGAGCGCACCGACGTTTGCGGCGCGGATCACCGTCAGGCTTTCAGCGCGGAACGGTGCGTTGGTGGATCGCGCCGCCTGATAGTTGGCCTGCCCGGCAGTACCCACCGCCGCCGTGCCGACCGGCTGCACCACCACGGCCACCCGCTGTTCACGCGTGCTGAGGTTCGTCACGCGCGTGCAGCGCTGGAAATTCCACGGCAGCACGGGAATCGTGTCGCAGCTGATGCCGACTGGGGTCGCCGCCGCCGGCACCGACGTGGCACGCGTATACTCGGACAGCATCATCGACACCTGCTGCGTGGTTCCCGCCGCCAGGCTGCCGCGCGCACTGCCACTCATCGCCAACTTCGCGATGCCGACCGCCGAGACACCGAACACCGACATCGCGATCAGGATCTCGATCAGGGACATTCCGGTGCGAGTCTTCATCAGTTGATCCGGACGAGGCCCGACCGCAATGCGACGACGCGCTTGGCGGACGAACCCATGGTGAGCGTGACCGTGAAGCCCTGCGATGCGAGCCCCGAGGGGCCGATCACCACGGGCAGCGAGGTGTTGGTGGGCGTCCATTCCAGCGTGCGCACTTCGAAGCCGGACGTGCGTGTGTAGAGGCGTTCAAAGCGCACGGCGCCGGTGGCCTGATCGGTCACCCGGCAGCGTCGCAACGACGCACTGCAGTCGAAGACCATCGGGCGGCGAGACCGTGAAGCGAGCGAAAAGCCCGTTTCGATGTCGGCTGCCATCACCGACGCGGCGGCGTGCACCGATTGGGACGCGACCGCCCGGGACAGCGAGGGGAGCGCGACCGCTGCCAGAAGACCAACCGTCATGACGACGATCAGCATCTCGATCATGGTGAAACCGCGACGCCTGATACCGGACATGGGCCTCTCTGGTGGGACGGAACACCGTACAGACGAGGCTGCCGTGTCCGGGTAACGTCGAGGCCGCATCAGATCCGGTGATCGGGTGCGACAGGTGTTTATTTTCGGGTCCCCCCCCGCAGTACCTGTGGTGCCCTTCTCCGGAACGACGAGATGACGCACTCCGTCACGACTCCCCGCCGTCGCACGGTCGTTTCAGTCCTGATCGCCGCGCTGCTCCTGGCCACCACCGGCCTGTGCGGCCAGCGGTCGCCGTCCCGAAAGTCGAAACCGAAGGCCGCCCCGGACAGCACCGCCCTGCTCGCGAGTTGCGCCACTGGAAAAGCCAGCGCTTGCCGAACGGCGACCTGGCTCTTCCTGTCCGGGCGCCCAATCCCCGCTGATACATCACGGGCATTGGGCCTGCTCGAGCAGGCCTGCCGGGCCGGCGATGCGCGCGCCTGTGGCCAGACCGGCTGGATGCTGCGGCAAGGCAAGGGCATCGCCGCCGATCCGGCGCGCGCCGCCACCTTGTATGAGGTGGGATGCACCGCTGGCGACGCCAAGTCGTGCACATCGCTCGGCTATCTCCACGAAACCGGCGCCGGTCGGCCACGCGACATGTCCCAGGCCGCCGCGTTCTACGATCGTGGCTGTACCGGTGGCGACAAGATCGGCTGCGCCAACCTGGGCGGCCTGGCGGTGGACGGCCTCACGCCCGGCACCGACGCCGCCAAGGCCACCTCGCTCCTGAGCGCCGCCTGCACCGGCAAGAATGCCAGCGCCTGCGCCAATCTCGGCCGACAGGTGGAAGCCGGTGCCGGCGTGCCCGCCAACCCGGCGCGAGCGGCCGATCTCTATGGCCGCGCCTGCCGAGCGAACGTGCTGGCCGGATGCCTGAACTTCGGCACCATGCTGGCGCACGGTCGCGGTGTGAAGCGTGACCCGGTCATGGCCGCCCGCCTGTTCAAGCAGGCCTGCGACGGCGATGTAGCCGACGGCTGCGTGAACCTGGCCATCGCGCATCGGCAGGCGCTGGGCGTCCCGCGCGACACGGCCCGCGCCGTGGAGCTCTTCGCACGTGCGTGCCGACTCGGAGACGCCGTCTCCTGCCGTCTGGCCCCGCGGACGCGTTCGCCGTAGCCACAAGCCAGCGCCCCACCGTCGCGAGCGGTGGGAACGAAGTGTGCGGCACGAGGCTACGTGTGGCATGAGACAGTCCTCCGCCACCACGACGACCGCACGCCGCCTCGCGACGCTGCTCGTCGCCATCACCGTTTATCCGATCGGCGCGCAGGCCCAGGCACGCACGGCGCCGATCGCGAGGAGACCCGCCGTGAGCACCACAGCCAGGTTCGTCAAGCCGACCGACGCCGAACTCCGCGCCCGGTTGACCGCGGAGCAATACGAGGTCACGCAGCGCGACGGCACCGAACGCGCCTTCCGCAACGCGTACTGGGACAACCACGAGGCTGGCATCTACGTGGATGTCGTCTCGGGCGAGCCCCTGTTCAGCTCACTGGACAAGTTCGAGTCGGGCACCGGCTGGCCCAGCTTCACGCGACCGCTCGAATCGGCCAACGTGCGCACCAAGAGTGACCGGAAGTTCTTCATGACCCGCACCGAGGTCCGCAGCGCCAACGGCGACTCGCATCTCGGCCATCTCTTCGACGACGGGCCGAAGCCGACCGGCCAGCGTTACTGCATGAACTCCGCCTCGCTGCGTTTCATCCCGGTCGACAAGTTGGAGGCCGAAGGGTATGGCCAGTACGTCGCCCGCTTCCGCAACAGCCCCAAGCCGCACGAGTGACGCCGGATCCCGGTGCGCCGGCTCGACGCATCGGCCCAGCGCCGTAGTTCAACCGCAACCGCCTGACGCAAGGGCGCACAGACGCGACGGCGCAAGGAACAGCAAAAAGCTTTGGGACCAGCGCTCGCGAGCCGCTGTTCCCAAAGCTTTTTCTCTCTCTTCCATCACCTGCAACGCGCAGCGCAGACCCTTTGCGTCCTTGCGCCTTCGCGACCTTGCGTCAGGCAGTTGCACTGCAGCACGACTCAATTCAGCTCGTGCGCCGCAGCATGACGCGCGGCGCACGGACTCGGGCGCACCGCATTACATCGCGATCTTGGGACGGTTCGGCTTGATCTCCTCGGTGCTCGGCGTGAGCTCCGGGAGGCCGTTGGCCTTGAGGATCGCGTTGAGGCGTGGCAGGCGGGTGTCGAGGCTCTTCTTGATCGTCACCAGCTGCACTTCCAGCTTGCCGCTCAGCATCGTGAACGCCTGCTGTGCCTGCACCGTCGGGCGATACTCACCCGAACCGACCGTGCCGGACAGCGCGGCGATCTGGTTATTCAACTTGATCGGATAGTTGAGCGGATCCTGCGAGCTCTGGTTCTTCACCTGATACACTTCCTGCTCCGCGCCACTCAGCTCGGCCATCATGTCGTTGGCCAATGACTGGAACTCGATCGACGGCTGGCCGGTGAGCTTCGGCGCGCGGTCGGCCACCTGCCAGCGCATGTTGCGCACCGTGCGCACGGCCATGTTGGCATCGGTGGTGCGATCGCGGATCGCCAGCAGCAGCTTGAACTGTGCGGCCACATCGGCATCGGTGGCATCACTGCGCGGATCCTTCTTGATCCGGAACGGATAGCTCTGCACCACGTTGCCGGCCGTCATGCGCACCGTGTAGGTGCCCGGAGGTGCGATCGGACCGGTGGTGGACCCTGACCACATGATCATCCCGTCGAACCGTGCCGCATCGGGATAGCGCATGTTCCAGCCGAAGGTGTTCATGCCGGCGCGGTTCGGCACTCTGGCCGGGCGCGGGGCACGGGAGAACGCCTCTTCCATGTCCACCGCGGCACCCGGACCCGAGAGGCGGGCCGTGGCCACCTTGGTCGCCGAATCTCGTGTCATGCCGGCCTTCGTCAGCGAATCCACCATCGCCGTCTTCTGGCCATCCATGCGCAGCGAATCGGCCTGCGTGTCGGGATCCTGATCGCTGGTGAATCCGGTGATGACCTTACCGGCTGCATCGAGGAATTCGAAGCGCACGGTCTGGCCCGGATCCTTCAGCCAGTACTGGAAGCGCGCACCGCCCGGCGGATTCTGGCCGAGTGTGCTGCCGCCGCCCATCATCTCCGCCATCTGGGCGAAGAAGCCGCCGCCCCAATCCGTGCGCCAGGCGTCGGCCGGGGTGAACAGGTGCGCCGACGACGCCACCACCTGCGGCGTGACCTGCCGCAGCGCGCTGATGTTGTCCATCACCCAGAAGCCGCGGCCATGCGTGGCGGCGAGCAGGTCGCCGTCCTTGATCTTCAGGTCGTGCACCGGCACCATCGGCAGGTTGCGGCGCATCGAGCGCCAGTTGGCGCCGTCATCGAACGAGACGTACACGCCACGCTCGGTCCCGGCGAACAGCAGGCCGCGACGCACCGGATCCTCGCGCACCACGCGAAGGAAGTGCTCGTTGTCGATGCCGTTGACGATCAGCGTCCAGGTCTTGCCGAAGTCGGTGGTCTTGTAGATCAGCGGCTTCTTGTCGCCAAGCTGGTAGCGGTTGGCAGCCACGTAGGCGGTGCCAGCGGCGTAGTTCGACGGTTCGATGATCGAGATGCGCGTGAAGTCACCGATGCCCGGCGGCGTCACGTTCTCCCACGTGGTGCCGTTGTTCTTGGAGATGTGCACCAGGCCGTCGTCGGTGCCGACCCACAGCACGCCCTGCTGCACTGGTGACTCGTCGAAGGCGAAGATCAGCGCATACGTCTCAACACCCGTCTGGTCCTTGGTGATCGGGCCACCCGACGCTTCCATCGTCTTCGGATCGCGACGGGCCAGTTCCGGCGACACCTCGGTCCAGCTCTCGCCTTCGTTGGTGCTGCGGAAAAGCTTCGAGCCCGCGGCGTAGACGACGTTCGGATTGTGGCGTGAGAACACGATCGGGAAGGTCCACTGGAAGCGGACCGCGATGTCCTTCGACGAGTAGCCCATCGGATTGACGGGATACACGGTGATGTTGCGCTCGAAGCCGGTGCGCATGTCCTTGCGCGTCAGCAGGCCGCCGTAGCTGCCGGCGAAGATGATCCACGGCTTGGTGGGATGCGGCGTGACGTACCCCGACTCCCCACCGCCGGCATCCTTCCAGTCGCTGAGGTTCACGCGCCCGTCACCGCGGCTCGGGCCGCAGAGCGTCGAGTTGTCCTGCTGCGCGCCGCAGATCTGGTACGGATAATCGTTGCTGGCATCGACGTGATACCACTGGGCCGTGGGATAATCCTCGTCGGTCCAGGTGCGCGCATTGTCGGTGCTGACGGTGGCGCCACCGTCGTTCGCCTCGATCATGCGATTCGGATCGTTGGGTGCGATCCAGAGATCGTGGTTGTCGCCGTGGGGCACGCGAATGCTCTGCGGGAACGTGCGACCGCCGTCGCGCGAGCGGTAGAAGCCCACGTTCAGCGCGTAGATGACGTTGGTGTCCTTCGGATCGGCGACGATGTTGGAGTAGTACCAGGCGCGCTGGCGCAGCTTGCGGTCGCGATTGATGTAGCTCCAGGTCGCACCGGCATCATCGGAGCGATACACGCCGCCCGAATCATGCTCGATGACCGCCCAGATGCGACTCGGCTTCACCGGCGAGATGGCGAGGCCGATCTTGCCCATCACGCCCTTCGGCAGGCCCGGTGCGGTGCGCGAGATGTTGGTCCAGGTCGCGCCACCGTCGGTGGACTTGTGGATGCCGCTGCCCGGGCCGCCCGACGAGAGTGACCACGAGGTGCGATACGCCTGCCAGGTGGCCGCGTAGAGGATGTCAGGATTGGACGGATCGACCTGGATGTCGATCGCGCCTGTGGAATCGTCGATGAAGAGCACCTTGCTGAAGCTCTTGCCGCCGTCAGTGGTCTTGAACACGCCACGCGTGGCGCTGGACCGGAACGGGTTTCCGAAGACCGCCAGCCAGGCGATGTCCTTGTTGGTTGGGTGGATGCGGATCGCGGCGATGTGCTCATCGAGGAAACCGAGTCGCGCCCAGGTCTTGCCGGCGTCGAGGGTCTTCCAGAGGCCGTCGCCACCCGCGGTGTTGCCGCGGATGTCGGTCTCGCCACCGCCGACCCAGACGATGTCGGCGTTCTGGGGATCCACGGCGATGGCACCGATGGTGCCGCCAAAGTAGTTGTCACTGGCCGCGGCCCAGTTCTGGCCGCCGTCGGTGGACTTGAACACGCCACCGCCGGTGGTGCCCATCCAGTATTCGTTGGGGCGCTGCACCGAGCCGGCGGCCGCGACCGACCGGCCGCCGCGCGCCGGACCGACGTCACGCCACCGCATGGCGCCGAAGACGGTGGAATCGAAGGTCAGGGGGCCGGCGGGCGCCGGGGGCACCTCGCGCCGTACGGTCGCCGCCGCGGGTCGCCGCACCTGTGCGTCGAGGGCGAGGGGCAGCAGGCCGAACAGGGCGAGCGCGGCGGCCGATCGGGCGCCGGCTCGCGGGAGCGTGAACGTCACGCGGTGTCTCCTTGGGTGGGGCAGGACTCGGGGCGGCCGCAGCGCCGCTGGCGTGGGCAGAAGAACATATATCTGCGCTACGCCGCGCAAGGCGAGAGTGCTGACCCGCCACTCGACCTTCGCCGACCTACCGCCGCGCCTGAAACCTGAACGGCTGCACGACCACCGTCGGCACGGCACAGCGTCCACTGGTGGCGGGAGCATATTCGGACCACATCACCAACTGCCGCATCGGCGTGATGAAATCGGAGTAATCGACCTGCGTCACCTGAAACGTCTCGGCAGACGGTCGGCCGTCACTCCCGATCACGAAACGCACCCACGCATCGGTGCCGATACCGGAACGTCCGGCGCGCTCCGGATAGTCCACGTGCGCCGCTTTCTTAAGCATGGCCGGGGAATCGAGCGCGTACGCGGAGAGCTGGACTTTCATCAGTGGAAGCTGCACGGTCGTGGCCAGTGGCACCGCGCGCAGTTGCACCACCAGCGTGTCGTCGCCGCGATCGGAAATACGCGGCAGTCCCTCGAAGTCATGCGCCGCATCGGCCGCCTGCGCCGCCGCGAACACGGAGCCCGTGAACGTTGCCGCCAGGGGCGAGTCGAGCCAAAAGGTTGTCCGCAACCGACCATCGCGTTTGGCGATGAGCACCAGTCGGCCGGCGACGGCCGTGTGCCCGTCGGGCGGCTGTCGCGTGCTGTCCTCGACCACCTGCTCACCGAACGGTGGCAGGGCGCCCAAAGACGGTGGCGGCGTGAAGTGCTGCCGGATCGCGTCGGCGTAGAACAGCGCAGTGCGCTGATGGGCCGCGTCGTACTCTCGCTCGCCCCATCGCGTCGCGGCGTCGATGGCGACGAGGGCAGTGGTCTGCACCAGCCGCGGCGACGCCCCGGCCGGACATACGGGCTGAAAGGGGTTCAGCGTCGGCGACGGGTCTGCCGCTTGCGCGCCGAGTGGCACAATTCCCAGCACGAGGACCAACGTGCCGACGAAAATCGATCGCATGTGCTGTCACGCCTACCGGTATCAGGAGAGCGGATCTTCAGTGCAGAACGCTCCCATATAACCACTGCGTTACCTCGTTTTGCAAGCGACGCCGTGCGCTAATTCACCCCCCGCCGCTGCTGCCCGAACACGCCGTCATAGTACGGGAATGCCACCACCGGCGACTGGCGCAGCCCGCCTTGCACCGGATCGCGCACGTCCAGCCGCACCTTGCCCCTGGTCGCGATCAGCTTCTTCATCAGCCGCTTGTACGCCGCGCGCGAATCCTTGATCTCGGCCCCGAACGACGGCTTCCACGACGCGCCCACCAGGATGCACCCCTCGGTGTGCTCCGCCCGGTTGCCGGTATGGATGCGGATGTGCTTGAAGCCCTTCACGCCGTGCACCTCGGGCACGCCAGTGCCGACACCGAAGTTCTCGTACTTCTTCGAGAAACGCTGGCTCCAGCTGAGTGTGACCGGATAGGTGCCGCTGGGGATGCGGGTCTTGGCGCTGACCTTCACCGCGCGGTGCACATCCTCGAGCGTGAAACATTCGAACTTGCCGTTGATCGTGAGGACGCCGATGGTCGCATCGCCGACGACGATGAAGCGGTTCACGGTGAGCACCAGCATACGCGGCTCCTCCGGTGGGGGGTCCAGCGCGGTCTGTCCGGCCGAGATGCTCCAGTGACGACTCGGCGGCTGCGTCGCGCCGATCGCATGGTGCCTCTCGATACACTACGACCTGGCCCCGCAGGCAGCCACCCCTGAACTGGTCCCACGACACGATGGGGGCTCCGATTTCGGAGCCCCCATCGTGTCGTTCGCACCCGTGACGTCACGCGATCAGAAGATCTCGCACGCCCCGCCGGCGCAGGCCACCGTCTCCTTCAGCGAGGTGTAGTCCGCCGCCTCGCTCATCAGGCTGTAGTCCACCGGCGCATACGTGAGGCCGTTCCACTTGGCGATGTCGGCCGGCGTGGTCACTTCCTCGTTCGGCGCCTGCGGGTAGTCCTTGTCACCACTGGCCGGCAGGATGCTGACGCCGGTGAAGTACCCCCGGTTCTCCCAGATGAAGTCGGCCACGGCTTCCCACTCGCCGTCCTTCACCGTCACCGTGTTGCTCACGTTGTGGCGCAGGCCCGGGTTGTACTTCTCGTGCGCGGTGCCCGGCACCACCCAGTTCTCCTGCACCAGCTTCACCATATCCAGGAACTGCAGCGCGCCGATGTCCTTCTTCAGGATCGCGCCCTCGGGGGCCTCGATCGGGAAGGTGATCACGTCGGTGGTGTCGGCCTTCATGCCGTACACCTCGGTCATCTGCGGATTCCACGACTTGAAGAAGTTGTACACCGGCTCCGTGCGCGCGGCCTGCACGCGACGGAAATACCGCTTGGCGTGATGCGGGTGGATGCCGCTGGCGGTGCCGAGCAGCAGGCTGGCGGTGCCTTCCGGCTTCACACAGGTCACGCGCGCCGCCGGCTGGATGCCGATCGCTTCGGCCACCGCGCGGTTCGTCATCACGCAGGTTTCGGCACCCTTGCGCAACACCGCCGGATCCAGCAGCACGTCGGGCCGTTCCAGGATGCCGCAGATGCTCACGCCGAGCAGCGACTCACGCTCGTTGATCACGCGCGTGACCGGCCCGAGATAGCTCATCTCGGTGTAGGCGGCCTGCATGGTGCCGATCGTGGCGGCCACCGCGCAGAGCTCGTAGAACTTCTCCGGCGTCTCGCACATGCGACCGTTGATCGTGGTCAGGTTGCAGTGCTGCCAGCCGCTGATGGTGTCACCCACCGCCACCGGCTCGGCATAGCCGTACTGCTCCAGCTTCGCCTTGGTGGTCTCGTCCACCACCAGCGCCGGCGCGAGGCCGATCTCGACGCACGGGTTGGCCCCGTAATCGGCGTTCTCGGTGAAGTAGAAGCCCGGCTCACCGAACTGGCGGATGGCGTTGAACAGCGACATGAACTCTTCCTTCGTCGCGTCGCTGCGCACCAGCATCGCCGAGTTGTTGCTGTGCTGGCGCTGCGGGTTGTGCTTCCACCACTCGCCGGTCTTGGCGTTGACCATCTCCTCGTCGTCGGCACTGAAGAGCGCGATGGTGGCGGAGCGACGGATACCGCCGCTGATCACCGCGCTGGCGGCGAGCATCAGCACGTCGTAGGCCTCGATCGGGCGCATCTTGCGACCCGGCACGGCATCCAGCACGGCCCGAATCTTTTCCAGCGCCTTCTTCAGTGGCTGGTGGCCCGGGGCGCGACCACCGCTGGTGCGCAGCACGGCACCCTTGGCGCGGATCTCCGAGAAGTCGAACTCGACGTAGGTGCCCTCGTAATAGCTCATCACGAGTTCCTGCATCGCGTCGGCCCAGCCCTCGATGGTATCGGGGATGGTGAAGTGCTTCACCGGCAGGTCTTCGCTGCTGGCGCGCAGCGGGAACGGCGCCAGGCGCGTCACATGCTGCTTCTGCACGCTGAAGCCGACACCGGTGCCGCTCAGCAGGAGCCACAGCGCCTGGCTGAACTTCCGCACGTGGTCGATGTGCCCGAAGGTGCAGTTGTACATGCGGGCGTTGTTCACTTCGATGGCGTCGCCGCCGAACTGCATCGACCGCATCGACGGCAGCGCCTGGCGCTCCCGCACCGCCGTCTCGGCGGTATCGATCATCTGGCCGAGGGTGCGATCGAGGCCGAAGACTTCCTTGTCGAGCAGCGCCGAGAAGCGCGAGCGGTGCATGTCGAACACGCGCTTGGCGGCCTCGGGCCACAGCTCGCGGCGGCCCAGGTCTTCGCGATAGCGCGCGTACTTCGACATCGCGATGTAGTCGCTGATGCCGCTGATGCCGTGCTTGGCGATGCGGGCCTCGGACTTCCGGGCGCGATACAGCACATAGCCCTTGGCCACGTCGAAGTGGCCCGCGCCGGCGATCATCATCTCGACGATGTCCTGGATCTCCTCCACCGACGGCTTGACGCCACGGGCGGCGCGCAGCTCGACGGTATTGGTGACCATGCTGGCGATCCGGAGCGCCTCGGCGTGGTCCATCAGGCTCAGGCCGTAATGCCGGGCCTGGTTGTCACGGTTGGGATTGTCGGCGCCGCGATTGCGGTGGGCGTAGAACGCCAGCGCGATCGCGCGCACGATGCGCTCCGGATCCCACTCCGCCGAACGGCCGTCCCGCTTGCGCACCGCCTTGTCTGCAGCCGACGTCAGCTGCGACGTCAGGGATTCCGGATAAAGCACCGTCGTCATGTCTCTCCCCACGGGTGGTTGGTCCTGCGATGTCGCGTCAGTCATGTGAGTCGAATCCGCCTCTGCTGCCACTCCGCTACCTGCCCGTTCGCGATCACTCCACCCCACCCTTCCGCATACCCCTTCCACCCGCGCGTGCCCTGATGGGGACACGAATTCGCCCGCAGCGTACTTCTGGACGTGCTGCGGGACCGGCGAGCTGGAGCTTCGAGGTGATGGAACGACGGGGCGCGACGTGACCAGACCGAAACAGTCGGGCAACCAGCGCGGAGCAGGAGAGTAGGCCCTCTCGTGAGTCCGCGCCAGCGTTCCGTAAACGTCCGCCTGAGCAACAGTTTAGCGGTTCAGGGATCACAAATGTACTGTTTTACAATCCACATCCTGAATCGTCCCGCGGCCTCCTGAGAAACGTCCGGCGCCCAGAAACTCGGCCGACGACATGCCGTAAGTTACTGTGCCACATCAGTTTAGGCCAGTGCGTCACCCGCCGGAGCGGCGACGCCACGACGCTTTCCACAGAATCCACAGCGCTCCACAGACGTGGACATTGCCCTGACACACGTCCCGAATTGCGGGCCGCCGGGAATGGTTCCGCAAATGGGTCGGCGTGTTACGAGGCAAGGTCCGGAGAACACTTGCGCTGTCGCGGTTCACCGCACAGCCGAGACGCGGTCGTTACTTCGCCCGGTGGTACAGGACCACGCTATCGCGGTGCGCGGCGGCCTGCCGCTGGTAGTGCAGCGCCGACTGCGCGATCTTCGCCCGTTCGACGTCAGTGGTCTGGCGCACGACCTTCGCCGGCATGCCCAAGACCAGCGAGTTGGGCGGCACCACCACGCCTTCGGCGACCAGCGCCCCCGCCCCCACGATGCTGCCGGTGCCGATGCGGCAGCGATTGAGCAGGATGGCACCCATGCCCACCAGCACACCGCTCTCGACGTGGCAGCCGTGCAGGATCGCGCGATGCCCCACCGTGACCCCCTCACCGACGACCAGCGGCAGGCCGGCGTCGGTGTGCACCATCGTCAGGTCCTGAATGTTCGATCCGGCGCCGATTGTGATCTGGTCGGTGTCACCACGCAGCACCGCACCACCCCAGACGCTCACCAGCGGCGCGAGGGTCACGGTGCCGCACAGCGACGCGGTGGGATGCACCCACGCGGTGGCATCGATGATCGGCGGGCCACGGAACACGGGCGCGTCGCTCAAGGCCGCGCGCCCTCGGCCGCGACGCTCCGGAACCACGCCTCGAGCCCCTCCACGATCGCCAGCGCGTACGCCTCCTGGAACTCCGGCGTGCGCAACGCAGCCTCCTGTTCCGGGACGATCACGTACGCGCCCTCCACCAGCACACTCGGCATCCACGTTCCGCGCACCACCGCCAGGTTGTCGAACCAGGTGCCTTCGTTCGGCAGGCCCAATCGCACCAGCAGGCGTGACTGGATGGCGCGGGCCAAGCCGGCACCCTGTGGCTGGAAGTAGTAGGTGCCGCTGCCGTTGTTCAGGTACGGGTTGGCACCATCCGGCTTGGCGTTGAGATGGATCGACACGAACGCCTGTGCATCGGCGCGGCGCGCCATCACCGGGCGATCGCCAAGCGGAACCGGGGCCTCGGTGGTGCGCGTCATGAACGGCTGCGCACCACGCGACGTGAGCAGGCGCTGCACCCGCTCGCCGATGGCCAGCGTCGCCACACCTTCGTACAGGCCAGTGGGTCCCGTGGACCCGATCGGCGGGTGACCCGGATCGACGGCGATCCGCAGGCCGCGCAAGGGATTCGCGACATCCACCGCCGGTGGCCGCCGCATGCGCAACACGAACGCATCGCCGCGCCAGAATGCCAGCCAGCCATACACGTCGCGCTGCAGTTGCACCGTGTAGACGGCTCGATCAGAGGACTGGTTGGTCCACTGTACGTCGCGCACCAGCGAGTCGGCGCGCTGGAACCAGACGATGTCGGAATTGCCCGTGACGCCATGCAGCGTGAGGCGCAGCGTGCGTCCCTCGGCTTCGACACGATACGCCGGCCGCGCACTCATGGGCAGCACCAGATCCACGTAGCCGCTGTCCGGCACCAGGCGTGCGTTGCTGGCCACGCGGCGCGGTGCGACGGTGCCCGGCGGCAGGGTGGTGACGTTATCCGCATCGACCCACACTTCCAGCGATGCGTCGAGGCGGACGCGCACGGCATCGCCCTGCCGTGCGGTGGCCTGCAGCACCGTGCCCGGAATCAGGAACCACTTGTAGGTGCCGCCGGGCACTGGTCGCGCGATCACCACCGCATCGGTGTCGGCGGCCGCGGTGCCCACGCGCACCAGGCCGAGCGAGTCGCCATCGGCTACGGGCGGGACGATCCGCTCCACGGCGGCCGTATCGGCACGCCCGAAGACGGCCAGCGTACCGCCGCAGCGCAGTAGCCGTGCGGGCAGGTCGCGCGCGGCGGTCTCACTGCCCTCGGCGAGGACCGGCAGCGGCAGCGCCGGCGAGGCAGGCGCGCCATTACAGGCTGACGGCCGGAACTCGGCTCGCGCGCCAGCCGCGAGGCGCGCCGAGACGCGAACCGGTTCGTCGCCACGCCAGGCGAGGTTGCTGCGCGGCGTCACGCTGGTGGTGTCGAGATAGGGGCGCGACGCGTCCACCGGCCGCCGGTCGGCGGGGAGTCGGATCGGCAGCGCCAGTGTCCGCGGCTCAGCGCCCGGCACCGCCGCGACGAGGTCGAACTGTGCGCGCCCGCGCGGTGGCATGGCGACCCAGGCCAGGAAGGCGCCGTTGGGCCGCACCGCCACCGGCGCACCGTTGATGGTCAGCGTCGCGTCGCCATGGTTGACGGTACCGAGCAGGAACGTCGAGTCGCGCGCGGCGATCACGGCATTGGACGACGGATACTGCACCCGGATGGTGAGCGGTCCGACGGCGCGCGGGATCGCCGGCCACACCGGCGCCGCAGCCGGTTGGTTGGCGGCGGCGCGTGTGCCGCCGCCACCACTGGCACAGGCCGTGGCGAGGAGCATGAGGAGCAGCGCGCCCACCGGGCGCCGCACGAAACCGGACCGAAGCGGGGCGCGTAGCATGCTTGAAGATAGTGCGGTCCGAGGCCCCTCCATTTGACCGCCTCATGCGCGCCGTCCTAGCTTCGTACGAGCGTGTCACGTCCGGAGGGGGCGAACACGCGGCCGGTCCGCCTGGTTCACCCTCTTCACGCGCCGACAGTGCCAGTCATGACCCAGCCAACGCCGTCCGAGACGCCTGTTCCACGCTCCGGCGTGTCACTGCGGCTGGCCGGCATGTCGGACGTCGGGATCACTCGTGATCACAACGAGGATGCATTCGCATTTCTGGACCTGAGTTCCGGGCAGACTCATGCGGACGTGAGCGATGGGACGATCGACGTCGGCCTGCGCGGTGTGGTGCTGGTGGTGGCCGACGGCATGGGAGGCGCCGCGGCGGGAGAGATCGCCAGTGAGATGGCGGTCGAGGCGGTGCTGGACACCTTCCGCGCCCAGTGGATGCAGAACGTGGGACGCGACACGGACACGTTCGTGGAAACGATCCGCGATGCGGCCGATACCGCCAATCATCGCATCTTCGCTTACGCGGGCGCGCATCCGGAGCACGCCGGCATGGGCACCACCGCCACCATCGCAGGCCTGCTCGGCAACTCGCTCTACCTGGCACAGGTGGGTGACAGCCGCGCCTACATCGTGCGCGATGGCACGGCGCAGCAGATCACCAAGGATCAGTCGCTGATGCAGCAGTTGATCGAGGCCGGCGAAATGACGCCCGACCAGGCCGAGGTGAGCGAGCGACGAAACATCATTTTGCAGGCGCTGGGTCCCGACAGCACGGTGCGCCCCGATTTCACCCAGCAGCCGCTGGCGCGCGGGGACACGCTGGTGCTCTGCAGCGACGGCCTGACGACGCACCTGCGCGCCTCCGACATCGCGCGCATCGTGACCGCCAGCCGCGACCCCGAGATCGCCTGCGAGCAGCTGATCGCCGCTGCCAATGCCGAAGGGGGGCACGACAACATCACGGTGGTGGTGGCCACGTTCGACGGTGACGGTCTACCGGAGCACGGCGAACTGCAGCGCATGATCGGGCACCAGACCTATCCGCTGCCCGACAGCGGCGTGCCCACGCTGGACCGGATGCGCGGCCGCATGCGCAGCGGCGCGGTGCCGGTGGTGACCCGCCCGCCGACACCCTCGCTTGGCGCGCAGAGTGTATCGCGCCCGGACGGTGTGAAGCCGATCGAAACGATCCCGCCCCGCGACCCGGCCAGGGCCTATCTCTACGTGACGCTGTTCGCGGTCGTGGTGGTGGTGGCCTGGGCGATCTGGAAGTTCGGGAAGTTCGGAGCGGGGTGAGCCTGCTGCGCGCATTCGCCGAGCGTGAGGCGGACGATCGGCGCGAGGAGCGGATGAATCGACGGCGGTTCCTGGCAGTGGCTGCGACGGCTGCCGCTGGCGTGGCGTCGATTGGTGGGTATGCGCACTGGGTGGAGCCGTTCTGGCTCGATGTGACGCGGCGAACCATGGCCATCGCCCGGCTGCCGCAGTCGCTGGACGGAAAGACCTTGCTGCACGTCAGCGACCTGCACATCGGCCCCCTGGTGGACGACGGCTACCTGCAGCGCGTGTGGCAGACGGGACGCGGACTGCAGCCCGACATCGTGGCGTACACCGGAGACTGGGTGACGTGGCGCGGCACGGCGCAGCTACGGCAGTTGGAGACGCACCTGCTGCAGGCGCCGCGTGGGCGCATCGCGACCTTCTCCACGCTCGGCAACCACGATTACGGCGAGGAGTGGCGGCACCCCGAGGTGGCGCGTGAGGTCGCCGACCGCGTGACGCAGTCGGGCATCCGCATGCTGCGCAACGAATCGGTGGATCTGGACGGGATGCTGGTGGCCGGGATCGACGACCTCTGGTCGCGGCTGGCCCGGCCACAGAAGGCACTCGCGGCGTGGCGTGTGAACGCGCCCGCCCTGGTGCTGAACCACAATCCCGACTGCATGGACGACCGCGCGGCGTGGCAGGGCTACGACGGCTGGGTGCTCTCGGGGCACACGCATGGTGGGCAGTGCCGCTCGCCATTCCTGGCGCCGCCGATCCTGCCGGTCAGCAATCGCCGCTACACGTCAGGCGAGATCGCGGTCGGTGACGGTCGCCGCGTGTACATCAGTCGCGGTGTGGGTTTCAACATCCAGGTACGATTCAACGTGCGCCCCGAGATCACGCTCTTCACGCTGCAACGCGCCTGACGACTCGCATCAGCCGCGTTGCTTCGCCAGCCAGCGGGCGGCGGCGGACTGCATGCAGGCGTCGCCGCTCCAGGCACAGAGCAACGGCGCTTCGTCACCGAAGGCACCGGCCATGCGTGGATGCCCGAACCAGAGGATCATCGCCTCGCGGCCCGCAGCACGCGCGTCGGCGTAGAGTTGCATGACGCCATCTCGAACCGTCGTGGCGACTTCCATCGAGCCACGTCCCTGCACCGGTTCACCGAACGCCGTGATCACCACCGTCCCGCGACTCGGGCCGTCGGACCGTTCGGCCACGCGCGCATCGACACTCAACTGCCGCAGTGTGTTGAGGAACATCAATCGCGGTGAACGCGTGTCGCCGTGCGCATCGCTGTCGTAGGCACAGATCTCCAGCGGCGCGCGGATGCCGCGCGTGAGGGGACGCACCACCTGCAACACCCGATCGGCGAGTCCGGCGCACCAGAGCACGTCGGTGCCGGACGGGCGGCGGTAGTCGTTGGGCGGTGAGACCCACTGCGCCCACTTCAACCGGCGGCGGAGGCTGAGTCGGAGGCGGTCACGCTCGATGCGGCCCTCGGTGACGGCGGCCTCCAATGCCTGCACGGTCCTGGCGAGGTCGCCCGGTGCCAGCACCATGTCGCAACCGGCGAGGATCGCACGCACGGCGGCCTCACCTTCGTCGATGCCCTGCGTCACGGCCGGCATGTTGATCGAGTCGCCGACGATCAGGTTCTCGTACTCGCAGCGCTGCCGCAGCACCCAGGTCAGGATCTCGCGCGACAACGTGGCCGGCATGCCGCTCGGATCGAGCGCTGGATACGCCACGTGGGCGGTCATGATCGAGCCCACGCCGGCGTCGATGGCCGACTTGAATGGCAGCAGGTCGTCCTGCATCAGCACCGAGTGCGGCGTGCTGACGACGGGCAGCGTGACGTTCGACGACTCCAGCGTGCGGCCATGGCCGGGAAAGTGCTTGGCGCAGGCGAGCACCCCTTCACTCTGGCAGGCATCGATCCATTCGGCCACGTAGTCGCCCACTTCGCTCGGCTGGGCGCCGAAGCCGCGGGTGTTCATCACCGGGTTGGCCGGTTCGACGTCGAGGTCGGCGACCGGCGCGTAGTTCCAGTTCACGCCCATCGTGCGCGCCTCGCGCGCCGTGTGGCGCGCGGCGCGACGCACCGCGTCACGATCACGCAGCGACGCAATCGCGGCGGCCGGCGGCAACCCCGTCGAACCGTCGAACTGCTGACCGGCACCGCGCTCCATGTCGGCGCCGATGAGCAGCGGCGTGCGCGAGCGTTGCTGGAGGTCGCGCGTGAGGGCGCGCACGGCATCGGCGGTGCCGCCATAGAGCGTGAAGCCACCCACGCCCATGCGCAGCGCGGCGTCGATCAGCGGACGCGCGTCGCCGTAGCCGCGGGCAGCGTCCCAGCGGATGGCAGCAATGCACAGCGACGCCGCGTCACTCATGCGGCGTCCGCCCTCGGCGTGTTCATGATGCGTGCGCCTGTCGGGCGGCGGCGGAGTAGTCGGCGGCATGCATTCACGGGTGACCGGTCATGGCAGCGTGCGGGCGCCCAGGATTCGCAGCCCTGCGGCACCGGTGGCCGAGGGCACGTTGCCGGGGAGACCGCGCAGGTGTTGCAGTGCGATGTAGGCGAAGGCCACGGCTTCCTTGGCCTCACCATCAAAAAACAGTTCATCGAAGGTACGCACCGTACGCAATGGCATTGCTGCGCGGATCATGCGCACCAGCGTCGGATTGCGCGCGCCACCGCCGCTGAGCACCACATCCTGCAGGTCGGTGCGCACGAACTGATCGTATCCCAGCGCCATGGTGCGTGCGGTGAGCGCGGTGGCAGTGGCGACGATGTCCTCGTCGCGAATGCCGGTGCCGGTCGCGCGGCAGGCCGCCACCAACGCCGTGACGTACGGTGCATCGTACTTCTCACGGCCGGTGCTCTTGGGTGGCGCGATGGCATACCAGGCGTCAGCCAGCAGCGTGTCCAGCACCGCTTCGACCGGCGTGCCGGCTGCGGCCATGCGGCCGTCGGCGTCGTAGTGTCGCGCGGGATCGAGTGCGGTGACGACGCGATCGATCACGCCGCAGCCAGGGCCGGTGTCGAAGGCCAGCGCCGGCAGCGCGGCGCCACGCGGTGGCACCACCGTGACGTTGCCGATGCCACCCAGGTTCTGCAGCGCGCGCCAGCCGTCGGCAGTGGCGAACAACGCCAGGTCCGCCAGCGAGACCAGCGGTGCCCCCTGCCCGTGTGCCGCCACGTCGCGGCTGCGGAAATCGTGGATCACGCGCACCTGCAGGCGTTCGGCGAGCACCGAGGCATCGCCGATCTGCCAGGTGGAGTGCCCGGGCTCGTGCCAGAGCGTCTGTCCGTGCGATGCGACCGCCGCCACGTCGGCGCCGGTGAGCTGCGCCTTCGCCATCACCAGCGCCGCCGCATCGGCCAGCCAGTGCCCGAGATCGACGTTCAGGCGGCAGAAGTCGCGTGCCGTGCCCTGCACCATGCCGGCCGCGAGGCGCACACGCTGCTTGGCGGTGTAGGCCATCGATTCGAACGCCAGCAACTCGGGGCGATCACCCTCGTCGGTGCGATGAAAGCGCACGACGGCGGCGGCGATGCCATCCAGCGAGGTGCCGGACATCAGCCCGACCAGCACGGGTGCGTCAGCCAGCGGTGCGTCGAGCGCCATCAGGCGGCCCCGGTGGCGACGGGTGGTGGATCGACCTGCACGGCGCGACGGATCACGCCCTGCGCCGCTTCGAGTGCTGCGTCGGCGCCGGCGGCATTGGTGTGCATCAACTGCATCACGATGGCGCGCTTGACCACACCGCCCGCGCGCTGGAGCAGTTCGCGTGCGACGTCGCGTGGCACACCACACACTTCAGCCACGATGCGTTCGCTGCGATCCACCAGCTTGGCGTTGGTGGCGCGCAGGTCCACCATCAGGTTCCCGAAGGTGCGTCCGGTGCGGATCATCGCGCCGGTGCTGATGATGTTGAGAGCCAGCTTGGTGGCGGTGCCCGATTTCATGCGCGTCGAGCCGGTCACGACCTCCGGGCCGACCACGATCACGATCGGGATGTCGATGGCATCGAGGATCGCGGCCGGCAGCGCGGTGCAGGCAATCATGCCGGTGGTGGCGCCGACGCTCCTGGCATGTCGCAGCGCGCCGTGCACGTATGGGGTGGTGCCGCTGGCAGCGATGCCGACCAGGAAATCGCGGGGTCCGAAATCGATGGTGGCGAGATCGCGCGCACCGCCCTCCGCGCTGTCCTCGGCTCCTTCCTGCGCGCGGAGCAGTGCGGGTGGACCGCCGGCGATGAGTCCGACGACCAAGCCGACGTCGGCGCCGAAGGTTGGTGGAATCTCACTGGCGTCGAGCACGCCGAGCCGACCCGACGTACCAGCGCCGGCGTAGACGATGCGACCACCCGAGCGGAGCGCGGTCTCCGCGGCCGCGATCGCCGCCGCCAGCGCCTCACGCTGTGACGCCACGGCGGGCACCACGCCCGCATCCTCGCTGGTGATGATGTCCACGATCTCGAGCGGTGACGCGAGGTCGATGGCCACCGAGCGCGGATTGCGCTGCTCAGTGACCCGCGCATCGCGGAACGCCGGGAGGTCGTTGGTCACAGTGACGGGCTGGGGACATGGCATCGACACCCGGGATCGACCTGCGCTGTCGGCCTCACGAGTGCCCGGGTATGCTTCGGGTCGGGCAAAGATACTCGGTCGCCGTCGTCAGACGATGGCGCCGCTGTGGCCCGAGTCGCACGCACCGTGCCGTGCCATGGCCACCCACATTTCCAGGTCCCGTCGATGGTTGCTTTCACGCTGATCCGTCGCCTGTCACTGCTGCCGCTGGCGGCTCTGCTGTTGGTGCCGGCATGTCGCCCACCGCAGCCCGCGACCACCCCCTCGCCGGTGGCGGTAACCCGGCCGGACGCCGGTGCCCGCGAGGACTCGGTGCGGCGCGATCCGGTGGTGTTCGCCGACGGCTGGCGCTTCGCGACCAACGCACCGGCGACCTTCGCCGAACATGGCATGGTGAGCAGCAACGCGCCGCTGGCCAGTGCCGCGGGCGCCGAGGTCATGAAGCTCGGCGGGAACGCCGTCGACGCCGCCGTGGCCACGGGATTCGCGCTGGCCGTGGTGTGGCCCGAGGCAGGCAACATCGGCGGTGGTGGGTACATGGTGATTCAGATGGCGGACGGCCGTCGCGAGGTGGTGGATTATCGCGAAGTGGCGCCGTTGGCGGCCTCGCGTGACATGTACCTGAAGCCCGATGGCACCACCGACGGCAGCATCGTCGGATGGCGGTCGAGTGGCGTGCCAGGTTCGGTGGCCGGTTTGATCGCCGCACAGGCGAAGTACGGCAGGCTGACGCGCGCGCAGGTGCTGGCGCCGGCGATCCGCCTCGCGAACGACGGCTTCACCGTGGACTCGGGCCTCTTCACCAGCGTCTCGCGCAGCCGCACGTTGCTGACGCGGTTCGCGGGGCGCGCGATGTTCATGCCGAACGACAGCGCACCGCAGATCGGGAGCACGTTCCGCCAGCCCGCCCTCGCGCGCACGCTGCAGGCGATTGCCGCCGATGGTGCGACCGCCTTCTACCGCGGCTGGATCGCCGACAGCATCGCCGCCGAGGAGCAGCGCGGTGGCGGCATCATCACCAAGGCCGATCTCGAAAAATACACGCCGCGCTGGCGCGACCCGCTGGTGTGGACGTATCGCGGCTACACGCTGGTCGGCATGCCGCCGTCGTCGTCGGGCGGCGTGACGATGGCCGAGACGATGAACATCATGGAGCAGGAGCGACAGATGCCGGCGTTCGGCAGCGCAGCCTACCTGCACCTGCTGGGCAGTGCGTATCAGCGCTCGTTCATCGATCGCAACAGCAAGATCGCGGATCCTGACTTCTATCCGGTGCCGATCGCACAGCTGACCAGCAAGGACTACGCGCGCGGCCTGTTCCAGTCGATCGATCGCAGCAAGGCCACTCCCACGCCGACCGTCACGCAGCAGATGGCGGACGGCATGCACACCACGCACTACTCGGTGGTGGATGGCGACGGCAGCGCGGTGGCGACCACCACCACGCTCAACAACTCGTGGGGCAGTGGCGTGTACCTCGCCAGCGTGGGCTTCATGATGAACGACGAGATGGACGACTTCGCGGTGCAGCCGGGCAAGCCGAACATGTTCGGGCTGGTACAGGGCGAAGCCAACAAGATCGAGCCGGGCAAGCGCATGCTCTCGGCGATGTCACCGACCGTGGTGCTCGACGCGCAGGGAAAGGTGCAGATGGTGGCCGGCGCCGCCGGTGGTCCGCGCATCATCTCGGCCACCAGCCAGGTGATCCTGAACGTGATCGAGTTCGGCATGCCGCTGGCCGACGCGATGCGGGCGCCGCGCATCCATCACCAGGCGCTGCCGGATGAGATTCGCCTCGAGACCAACGGCTTTCCGTCAGCGACGATCGAGTCACTGCGGGCGATGGGTCACAAGGTGGACTTTCTCGGTGGCATCGCGAACGTCAACGCCATCCGGCGCGTGCCGGGCGGCTGGCACGGTGTGTCGGAGCCGCGCGCATTCGGGGCGGCGATCGGGTACTGACGGCGGCAGTGAAGTCTGGCGGAATCACAGGAAAGCAAACGCGCGGAAGGTCTCCCTTCCGCGCGTTTGCCTTTCGTGCGTTCCGTCCGCCGATTCGTCAGCGCATGCGCGCCAGTTCGAGTCGCGCGCCGTTGTCGTCGCGCACACCCATGTACACGACACCCGGACCGAAGCCGGCGATGACGCGGCCGAACGGAAACGCGACACGGTCCACCAGCACGCCGCTGCGATTCACCACGTCGTAGACCGGTCCGCCGTTGGCCACCTTGCTGGTGCGGATCCACAGGTTGCCATCGAGGTCAGCACGGACGGCACCGGTGCCGAAGGCGGGGCGATAGTCGGGGATCTCGGTGATCGGCACCATGTTGATCGGCGGCATGGCGGGCGGAGCGCCGCCGGCAGCCGCAGCGGGACGCGGCGGTCCACCGGCACCACCGATCTCCACGCGCATCATCGTCATCTCACCGCCACCGGGTCCACCACCGGGCGGGCCGCTGATGGAGACATTGCCGCCGCCCACGGTCATGGTGCGTGCACGCTGCGTCTCCAGCGCCGTTTTGGCGGAGTCCACGAACGTCTGCTTCGCGTCGTCGGTGAGGCGCTGCCAGTCGAAGGGAATCTTCGCGGTGCTGCTGCGCGAGCCATCCGGAGCCAGCCAGTCGATGTGGTAATCCGCGCCACGCACAACGGCCAGCGTGCCGTCGGGCAGCAGCGTCCAGTCATCCACCACCGGCATCGGGTTCATCATCATCGACACCGACATCTGTCCGCGATCGTTCTGCGTCATGCTCACGCGTGTCTTCGGGATCTTGAAGAAGCTGGCGGTATCGAGCGTGCGCGTGTCGAGCGCGACGCGCAGGATGGGCGCGGAATCGGGCTGCTCCGGGATGCGCGGCATCGTGCCCGCCGGGCTGCCGGCCGGCGGTGGCGGCGGCAGGTTGGGTCGGCTGAAGCCGCGATAGACGATGCGGCCCTTGCTGTCGAAGCCCGGGGTGCCGAATGGACCGCCGACCATGAACTGCGCGTCATTCGGGCGCGGCACCGCCATCACACGCGCTACCTTGCCCGCCCCGTCCAGCACCAGCATCGACAGCGAGGTGGGGTCGATGAACAGCGTGGAGTCGCCGCGATAGGGAATCATGCCGGCAGCGCGGCCGCTGTACGCGTTGGCGGTGGCGGCGGTGGTATCGGCGATCACCCCTTCCTTCGCGAACGCGGAGTCGAGCAGCAGCAGCTGGCGGCGAAGGATGTCGTTCACCAGCACCCTGCCGCCGGGCAGCGGGCGGACCGCCGAGACGCTGCCCAGCACGTCGCTCGGTGACACGCGGATCACGGGGCCAAGCGGACGAACCGGCGGCAGCGCCTGCGCACCCAGCGCACTGGCC
>JANMON010000141.1:0-23831 GCA_031369265.1 Gemmatimonadaceae bacterium
TGGCGGCAGCACGCCGTGCGCTAAGTCGAGTGCGATGCGATCCGACTCGGCCGGCGCCAGGGCGTCGCGGACGGTCAGCGCGGGGCTGATGGGGCCGCCGATGTCGCCGGTGCCGGCTCATCCGACAGCCCATCCGGCTCCGGCTTCGGGAAGAGCAGCGACAGGCCCACCGCGCCACTCAACACGCTCACGATCACCACCAGCGAGACCCAGGTCGGCATGTGATACACCGAGCCGAGGAGCATCTTCGCGCCGACGAACATCAGCACCAGCGAGAGGCCGGGCTTGAGCAGCCAGAAGCGATGAATGACCGCCGCCAGCATGAAGTACATCGAGCGCAGGCCGAGGATGGCGAAGACGTTCGACGTGTACACCACGAATGGATCGCGCGTGACACCGAACACCGCCGGAATGGAGTCCACGGCGAACACCAGGTCGGTGGTCTCGACCAGCACCAGCACCACGAACAGCGGCGTCGCCACGCGACGGATCAACTGATCGGGGCCCCAGGGTGCACGGGTGAAGAAGCGGTCGCCCTCGAAATGGTCGGTGACGGGAACCACGCGGCGCACCAGCTTGAGCACCGGGTTGCGCTCCGGCTCCATCTCGTCGTCCTGCTGCAGCAGCATCTTGATGCCGGTGAAGACGAGGAAGGCGCCGAAGATGTAGATGATCCAGTGGAAGCGCTCCAGCAGCACGGCGCCGGCGCCGATCATGATCGCGCGCATCACCAGCGCTCCGATGATGCCCCAGAACAGCACCCGGTGCTGCAGGGCCTCGGGCACCTTGAAGAAGCCGAAGAGCAGCAGGAACACGAACAGGTTGTCCACGCTGAGCGCGAGTTCGACGATGTAGCCGGTCGTGAACTCGATCGCGGTCTGGTGTCCGTCGAGGCGCCAGAGCGTGGCGGCGAACAGTCCCGCCAGCGTCACCCAGACGATGCTCCAGAGCATCGCCTCGCGCGGACGTACGGCGTGCGCCTTCTTGTGGAACACCCCAAGGTCCAGCGCCAGCATCGACACCACCACGACGCTGAACGCGATCCACATCCATGAATGCTGCATCAGTTCCCGAGTGAGGGTCGGACGACACGCCCGACCACGCAGTCATGGAAGATAGCCGCCCCTGGCGGCGACGGCCTCAGCGGCCGGGCTTCACCAGCAGCCGCTGCCCGATCTTGATCGTGCTGCCACTGAGCTGGTTCCACTCGGCCAGGCGTTCGGCGGTCGTGCCGTACCGCGCCGCCACCGATTCCAGCGCATCACCCGCTGCCACCACGTGCCAGACGGCACGACTGGTGACCACCTGCTCATACTCCCGCGTGCGCTGACCGAGTTCCACCGCCGCGTCGTCGGTTCGGCGTCCACGTGTCACGATCGCCAGCAATCCGGCCACACCCGCGGTGTCGCTGGACGCGAACGTGAGCCGTCGCCCGCGATCGTTCTCCACCACCACGCCCGCCGCTGTGCCAAGGTCCACGCGGCGTCGCCGGACCCGCAGCGTGGCATCGCGCCCGAGTTGCAGGATCACGAACTGCTGCGGCCCGCGCTCGGGGGACACCAGTTCGCGCGGCGGGATGCCGACGAACAGCGCGCGGCGGTCGGTGAGGGCGAGGATGCCGTACGTCTCGCGGAAGCCGTCCCACCATTCGCGGCGCCGCGCCCACACCGCCGACTGCACCGCTTCCGCCGGCTCCAGCAGCACCTGCAGCTCGCTCCGCGCCAGTGTGCGCGCCGCCGTGACGTCGGGACGCAGCGTCAGCAGGTACGCGATCACGGCACCGAGCACCAGCAACAGCCCGAGGCTGCCGCCGGTCAGCTTGACCAGCGCACGCAACCACCAGCGGCCCGCACGGGCGGGCCCGGTCACCAGGCCTAGCAGCGTGGTGGCGGTGTTCACCGGCCCGCGAGCGGGGGTGAGGTCGGAGGGGCGGGGAGATTCTGCCGGCACGCGTTACAGTGTAGCGACCATGACTCACCAAATGGCCTCTCCCACGCCGTCGTCACGTGTGCCGGTGCTGGTGCGCCCGAGCATGGCCGACATGCGGGCGCTGATCACGCTGGCCCTGCCGGTGGTGACGGTGGAGATGGGCATGATGGCCATGCACATCGTGGACACGCTGTTCGTGGGGCACCTGTCGGCGACTGCGCTGGCGGCGGTGTCACTGGCACTGGCGTACTACTTCACGATCGTGGTGATGGGTATGGGTACCCTGGTGGGTCTGGATGCCCTCGTCAGCCAGGCCGTCGGTGCCGGCGACCAGGACGCGGTGCGACGCGCCATCCAGCGCGGGCTGCTGCTGGCGGCACTGCTCTGTGTCCCGCTGACGCTGATCCTGCTGCCGACGGCGCCGGTGCTGCGGGCGTTGCACCAGCCGCCGGAGATCATCCCGATCGCCACGCGCGTGGTGCACATCTCGATCCTCGGGCTCCCCGGTGCGCTGGCCTTCGTGGTGCTGCGACAGACGCTGCAGTCCATGGAGCGCCTGCGACCGATCATCCTCACGGTGGTGTTCGCGAACCTGATCAACGCCGCCTGCAACTGGCTGTTGATCACCGGGCATCTCGGCGCGCCGGCGCTGGGCGTGGATGGCTCCGCGATCGCAAGCGTGATCGGCCGCACCTCGCTGCCGTTGATCCTGCTCTGGCTCGGTCGCGACGTGCTCTGGCCGCTGCTGCGCGTGCGCGATCCGATGCTGTTCGAGTGGGAGCCGCTGCGGAAGATGCTGCGCATCGGTGTGCCGGTGGGCGTGCAGTACCTGCTGGAGGTGGGGGTGTTCAACGCGGTGGCCTTGCTGATGGGCGTGCAGGCGACGACGACACTGGCCGCGCACCAGGTCGCGATCAGTCTCGCCAGCTTCACGTTCATGGTGCCGCTGGGCATCGGCGCCGCGGCATCGGTGATGGTGGGTCAGGCCATCGGTCGTGGCGATCCCGGCGCGGCGCGACGCGCGGCGGTGGCAGCGCTGACGGCCGGACTGGTGGCATCGGCATTCACCACCGTGCTGTTTCTCACCGTGCCCGAACTGCTGGCCGGGGCCTATGTCACCGAGCCGGGGGTGGTGGCGCTGGCCACCACGCTGATTCCACTCGCGGGCGTCTTCCAGCTGTTCGATGGTGTGCAGGCGGTGGCCGGTGGTGCACTGCGCGGCGCGGCCGACACGCGAGCCGCGATGCTCGCGAACATCCTCGGCTTCTGGGCCGTGGGCCTGCCGATCGGACTCACGCTGGCCTTCCGCTTCGGCATGGGTCCCCGCGGCCTGTGGTGGGGGCTGGTGGCCGGACTCGCCGCCGTGGCCGCGGTGCTGGTGCTGCGGCTCTATCTCCGCTTCGGTGGACCACTCGCGCGCGTGCACGTGGACGTCGTGCTGCCCGTCACACACTGATCATGGCCCCGCTCAACTTCCATCACCTGCATCTCTTTCGCACCGTTGCCCGCGCCGGCACGCTGGCGCGCGCCGCGGCCGAGCTCCGACTCACCGAGCCGACGCTCAGCACGCAGATCAAGGCACTGGAGGGGCAGTTCGGACAGCCGCTGTTCTCGCGCACCGCACGGCGGCTGCAACTCACCGATGCCGGCCAGACCGCGCTTCGGTATGCGGACGACATCTTCTCGCTGAGCGACGAATTAGGGCAGGCGATGGCCGGCCAGCCCGGCGACCGCCCGCGCCGGCTGCTGGTGGGCATCGCCGACGTGGTGCCGAAGATGATCGCCTACCGCCTCATCGAGCCTGCGCTGCGCCTGCCGGGCGGCGTGACGCTGAGCTGCACCGACGACACGCCGGAGCGACTGATCGCCGCGCTGGCAGTGCATGCGCTCGACCTGCTGATCACCGACGCGCCGATCACGCCGGCCGTCAACGTCCGCGCCTTCAACCATCTGCTGGGCGAGAGCGGTACCACCGTCTTCGGCAGCGAGGCGCTGGCCGATCGTTACGCCACCGGATTCCCGGCCTCACTGCACGGTGCGCCGTTCCTGCTGCCCTTGCATGCGTCCACCATCCGCCGCGCGCTGGACACCTGGTTTCATCAGCAGGACGTGCGACCGAGCGTGAGTGGCGAGTTTGCCGACAGCGCGCTGATGAAGGTGTTCGGCCAGAACGGCTTCGGGCTCTTCGCGGCGCCGACGGTGCTGGAAGATGAGATCGTGCAGCAGCACGGTGTGCGGATCGTCGGACGCCTGCCCGAGATCACACAGCAGTTCTACGCCATCTCCGCCGAGCGGCGCATCGAACATCCGGCCGTCACCGCAATCGCACGCACCGCTCGCACGCGCCTGTTCGGCTGACGACGCGGTGCGCTCGTTCGGCGTGACCCACGTTCAGGCCACTTCGGCGGCGGCCTGTTGGATCGCGCGCGTCGGCGGGGATGCAGCGCGCGGACGCTCGACCGGCGCCGATGGTGACCATGGTTCGACGGCCACACACCGCAGCACCTGGCCCAGCGCCGACGCGATCGCGTGCGCGGCGTCATCACCGAGCGGCGGTTCACCCAGGCGACTGCGCACGCGCACATCGTACAGCCCGGCGTCGCGCCCCGGCATCACCTCGGCACTGCGCACCGATGCCACTTCCAACCCCGAGGCACTGAGTGCGGTGCTCACGGCCTCACGCAGGGCGTTGGCGCTGAGCGCCGTCTCGATGCGCAACCGCAGGCCGGCCACCACGGGCATGTCGCGGCCCACCGCACGCCGATCACGCGGCGTGACGGCCACCGGCACCCGACCCCAGTTGGCCAGCAAGCCGCGCAGGTAGGCATCCATCGGCACCAGCATGTCGCTGCCCAGTTCTTCACGCATGCGCCGCTCCGCCGATGACGTGACCACCGCGGCCTGTTGCAGCGTCCGCGCCAGGTCCGGGTGCCCGCCGCGGTGCAGCAGCGTGGAGATCACCAGCAGCAGTGGCAGCGGATCCACGGCGTCGGCGGGCGCCGCCGGCATGTCACAGAACGTCGCGTGGCGCCCGACGCTGACCACCGGCCACGGACCCGAATCACCCACCGCTTCGCAGGCCATCGCGCTCAGTTCAGCGATCGGGATCACCGATGCCACCAGCCAGCGTTCGCGGCCGGCGTCACCGCTCAGCAGCGCCGACAACAGTCCCGCCTTGACGGTGCGTGGCAGCTGCATGCGATGCAGGCGCGCCTGCCGTTCGAGCGCGTCGCTGAACAGCTGCTGGGCGTCGGTGCTGCGACCCACGGGCAATACCAGCAGCAGGCGCCGCTGCTCAGCGGTCGCGATACGATACGCCATCTCGGCCGCTTCGCGCGCACGCGCCCACTCGTGCGCCATGTCACCGCTGGCTCCGCGACGGCGTCGCGGTGTCGCGTCCACCACGCGCTGCGAGAAGAGCTGGATGTCGCGCTGGTTGCCAGCGCGATCGGCCGCGCTGCCCGGTAGCGTGGTACACTGCCGCAGGTCGACGCTCACGTCGGCGCGACGCTGCAATCCGCGCCAGAGTCGCGCCACCGGTGCCAGCGGGTCACTGCCGACGGTGGCACCGATGACGATCCGCTGCTGCAACATCGAGGTCGCGGCTTCACTCGGAACCCCGATGCGGCCGACAGTGCCACCACGCGCGAGCGCGGCGGAAATCATACGCGTCTCGATCGGCATGCCGATCCGGCCGAGGACTTCCTGCAAGGTCTGCAGGAGCGCCGCCTGCGCATCGTGCTGGAACAGGGCGGCGACGGTCAGCAGCGGCCGGGTGAACCCTCGCGCCAATTGCGGCGCCCCGTCGGCACCTGACGGGGCCGAACGCCGGGCGCGATCGACCTCGTCGACCGGCGCCATTGGTGAAGGAGAGGTCATCTGAAGCGTGATCGTGCGGGGCAGCTCGACTCCCGCGGTGGCGACCGGCGGCCGGTCGGCCGCCTGATACTCCAGAGGCTAGCCTTGGATTAGAGAACGCACAATTTCAATAGATCGAGGATTTTCTTCGACTTTGTCGAAGTATCCGTGACACTCCCGCCGACAAACCCGGCGCGGCGCGCCCCACTGACAATCAGAAGTGGAAGCCCGTGCCACCCGAGTCGGGCGCCAGGACTCGCTCGACCAGCGGTGCCACCGCATCGAAGCTCGCCTGCAGGCGACCCTCCTCGAACCAGCGCACCAGGTTCACCGGTTCCTGACGGGCGACCGCCAGGTCGAGTCGCTCCGCCACGTACACACATTCGGCGTGCAGGTTGGGCTCCAGCGGATCGGCCTTGCGGTGGTGCGACGAGATGACGGCCACGGCGGCCTTGCCCAGTCCCCAGCGCAGTGCTGCGGCGCCTCCGAGAATTTCGTGCAACTCGCTCAACACCCGCGGCATGACGTTGGTGTTCAGCTTCACCTCGCGCCGCAACTCGGCCCGCAGCGTGCCGAGGCGGTCGAAAAGCACCAGCTTGCCCACGTCGTGCAGGAGCGCGAGGGTGAACGCCTCGTCCGGCACGACACCGAACCCGGGGGCGAGGGTTCGGGCGATCGGCGCCGTGCGAATCATGTGCTCCCAGACCTGTCGCACCATGCCATCGTAGGCGGTGCCGGTGCGGCAGAGGGTGCCTTCCACCATGCTGCTGAGGATCACACTGCGCAGGCCCTGCGTCCCGACGCGGCGAATGCTCTCCGCCAGCGAGGTGCTGCGGGCACCGGTCGAATTGGCGGCCGAATTGGCGAAGCGCAGCAGCGACTGCGCCAGCACCGGATCCTGCTCCACCAGGCGCACCAGGTCCGAGATCGCGACGTCGCGCCGGAGGAGGTCGAGTGCGCGCTGCGCCGCCGCCGGTGGCTGCCGGACGGTCTTCTCGCCGCTCTTCGAGATGCGCTCGAACAGCGCCAGCGCATCGCCACGGCGCTCCATCGGATCGAGATCGGCTTCCAGCCGCTCCAGCGACGTGCGCAGCGACCGCCGGATGTCGTACCCGGCCTCGACGTCGTCGTGGATCGAGGTCTCGGTCAGGATCGGACCCACGGGAGTGACCACCGCCGGCGCGGCGTGGCGCGGAGGGGCGCCAGGCACCGCCGCAACGCCCGCGGCTGCCTTCTGCGCTGCGGCTGCCGGGTCAGCGGCCACCGGCGCTGACACGAAGGGCGTCCGGCTGGTCAGGCGTGAGAGAACCTTCGGCAGCATGGGCAATCGTCTCGGGGGTGGTACCGGTGAGCCGGAGGGTGCACGCCCCCGGAAGCATCTGTGTGCCAGTATCGGCCCCACCGGAGCGCGGGATGAGCGCGGGCCGCTACTTTGGGGCATGACGACCCGTGTTGTGCCCGCCGAGGCAGCGCTTCTGGGCGGGATGCTGGACGCCCACGCCGGACCCGCTGCGCTGCTCGATCGCACGGGGTCGGTGGTGGCCTGCAACCGCGCTGCCGTGGCGCTGGGCGCCCAGCCGGATCAGGTGGTGGACGAACTGATCGGCGTGTTGGCACGGTTCTCCGATGCCGATGCCGCCACCGCACAGGCTGGCTTGCTGGCGGTGTTGCAGGGCGTGCAGCGCGCCTTCACGCTGTCGTTCGTGCCCGCATCCGACGACACCGGTCGCTGGACGCTGCGGGTCACAGCCCTGGCCGACGAGATCGGTGGTGGCGCGGTGGTGCAGGTGGCACCGTCGCGCTCCGGTGACGCCGACGGTGGCGAGCGTCGTCAGGACACCAGCTTCCGTTCGATCTTCGCCGCGTCGCTGGATGCGATGCTGATCGCCGATGCTGCCGGCCGCGTGAGCTCCACCAACCCCGCCGCGCGTCGCCTGCTCGGTCGCACCGAAGCGGAGATGGCGACGATGGACTTCGCCCAGTTCTTCTCGGCCGGCTCTCGCACGACGTCGCCGGCGGAAGCGTGGCAATCGCTGATGCTGGACGGACAGTGGCGCGGTGAGGGCCGGCTGATGGTGGGCACCGAAATTCGCATCCTCGATGTCGCGGCCTCGGCCCACATCACGCCGGGTCGCCACCTGATCACGATCCGCGACGTGACCGAGGCGCAGCAGATGGAGGCGCAACTCCGTCAGGCGCAGAAGATGGAGGCGATCGGCCTGCTCACCGGTGGCATGGCGCACGACTTCAACAACCTGCTGACCGTGGTGCTGGCCAACGCCGACCTGGTGCTCGAGTCGCTGCCCGAAGACTCGGACGAGTTGCGCGACGAAGTGGGGCAGATGATCCAGGCGGCGACACGCGGCACCGACATGGTGAAGAAGCTGCTGGCCTTCAGCCGACGCGAGACACTCGAGCGCCGACCGGTGTCGCTGGAGGTGGTGCTGGCGGAGACCCAGGCGCTGCTGACACGCTTGTTGCCGTCGAACATCACGGTGCGCACGGATGCGTTGCCCGACCTGCCCGGCGTGCTCGCCGACCCCGGCGCGGTGCAGCACATGTTGCTGAACCTCGCCACCAACGCGCGCGATGCGATGCCCACTGGTGGCCTGCTGACGATGCGTGGCGGGTTCGATCCGCAGATGGAGTTGCCCGACGGCACCACCGGACCGATGGTCACGGTGACGGTGGAGGACACCGGCCGCGGCATGGACGACGACGTGCTCGCTCACCTGTTCGAGCCGTTCTTCACGACCAAGGCGCCCGGTGAGGGCACCGGCCTAGGCATGGCGATGATCTACGGCCTGGTGCAGCAGCACACGGGCACCATCGACGTGCAGAGTACGGTGGGCCAGGGCACGCGCGTCACGATCGGTCTACCGCTGGCGGAGATGACGGTGCCGAATGCCACGCCGCGTTCCGCGATGCTGATCCGTGAAGGAGCCACGGAGACGATCCTGCTGGTGGAGGACGAGGAGATGGTGCGTCGTGCCGGTCGTCGGATCCTCGAGAAGCACGGGTACCGCGTGCTGCAGGCCGCCGACGGCGCCGAGGCGCTCGAGGTGCTGCGGGAGCGCGGCAGCGAGATCGCGCTGGTGGTCAGCGACGTGGTGATGCCGCGCATGGGTGGCCGCGAGCTGTATGCCTCCCTGCGCGACGAAGGCTTCCGCATGCCATTCCTGTTCACCAGCGGCTACACCGATCGCATGTCGAGCGACACGGTGGCGCTGGACCCCAGCGTGCCAGTTCTGCCGAAGCCGTGGACCTGGACCGAACTCACCGCCAGTGTCCGCGCCGCGCTCGACGAAGGCTTCACGCCAGCCTCGGCGGATTCGTAGGCTCTCGGGTGTTCGCGACGTGATCAGTCCTCGCGCCGGGCGCTCGGTGCGTGACTTCTCGCGCATGCGAGATCTAAAAGAGTGTTCGCGATCTCCCATCGCGCACGACATCACGACTTGGCGAACGAAAAGCGGCGCGGTCCAGGGATTGGACCGCGCCGCTCTCGTCTCGTGCTGCCGTACTTCGGTTACAGCGGCGGACGCCCGCCACCGCCGCCGCCACCGGGTCCACCGAAGCCCTGCGGCGTGGTGATACGCGTCGGGACGCGCTTCCAGACGTCGTCACCGAGGATCGCCTTGGCGCCGTTGGTGCCGGCAAGGCGCAGGCGCGTGCCGCGCTCGAAGAATGGACGCAGGCGCACACCGAACAACACGGCCGGGTCGGGGTTGCCCCCTTCCTTCTCGATCACCGCGCGAGCCTGCGAGATCAGCGTGTCCACCTGGATCTGGATCGAGTCGGCCAGCACCTTGAGTTGCGTGACCTGCGCGTCGGTGAGGCCCACCGAATCGCGCGCCTCGAGGATCTGCAGCGGGATGTTCGGGAAGAAGCGACCCACGCCCGCGGCCATCGCTTCGCCGGTCAGGCGCGTACCCGCCGCGCCACCGAACGCCGCACGCAGGCGATCGCGTGTCTGGTCGGGGCCGAGCGTATAGCGGATGTTGAAGCCGACCTGGAACGGCAGGCGGATGCCCGTCTGGTTGCCGCGCACCGCGCCGAAGCGCTCGTTCACTTCGTACTTGTAGCGATTGGTGGTCTGGTCGAACCCGCGCACGAACAGCAGCGTGTTGTCCGGCTGCGTGAACGAGCCCCAGCCGCGCAGGTTGTTGACGCCGTGCAGCGCCTGGTCGATGCCGCCGATCAGGTTCGCCGTCACCAGCGAGAACGTCAGGCGCCGGTCGAGCTTGAAGTACGTCGGGCGCCAGTTGAGCTGCAGGTCGAAGCTCGGCTGCCACGGGCCGACGCACGAGTTGCGCGACGAGAGCTGGCCAAGCTGCGTCTGGATGCACTGCCGCGCCGTGTTGCCCGACGAGGCCAGCAGCTTCTGCATGCCGGCAGCCAGGTCCGCGTCGCCGGCGGTGGCCGGATCGAAGATGAACGCGCGGTCGTTGCGCGCACCGTCACCGTTGATGTCGGCGCTGACCAGCGGCGTGAACGGCGAGCCCGACGTCATGCGGCCGATGGCCGTGATCTCGAAGCTCGACGTGAGCGGATACGTGACGGTGCTGATCACGTTGTGGCGACGATTGAACGCGCTGGTCGCCCACTCGGCCACGTTCGGGTTGCCGGCCGTGGTGGCCGACGAGAAGCCGCCACCGGCGCCACCGAACCCGAAGCCACTTTGGGTGCGGGCGTCGGAGTAGGTATAGCTGGTGTTGATGATCGCGCCCTTGCTGGTGAAGCCGCCGAACGACACGGTGGCCTGCCACTGTTCGGACTTGTTGCGCGAGTTCACGTCGAACATCGAGCCGAAACGCTGGTCGTTGCGCGACAGCTGGACCGGCACCGCGCCGGTGGTCGGGATGATCGCCGACGCCGGCACGAAGATCGGCCGGTTGCCCTCCGAGGCCAGCGTGAACTGCGGCGTGGTGTTCAGGTTCAGGTCACGGTAGCCCGTCTGCGCTTCGCCCAGCGAGCCGCTGAGATCCACGTTCAGGCTCATGCGCCCGAAGATGCGCCTGGAGGCGCCGATCGAGCCGCGCCAGGCGCGCGGATTGCCGTAGTCGCTGTCGAAGGTGGTGACGTTGCGCGCGGTGTTCCGCTGCGCGGGCGGACCACCGGCCAGGCACTGCGTGGGCACGCTGGACGGATCGGCGAAGTAGCCGGTCCAGTCGGGGATCGGCACACCGGCGCCGACACAGAAGATCGCCTGTTCACCCGTGCTCAGGCCCGTCGCCGTCTGGGCGCCGGAGAAGAGCTGCGTGTTGGGCGCATCGCGGAAGCGACCCACGCCACCACGCACGGTGAGCTGGCCCTGGCCGAACGGGTTGCCGCCGTTGGCATTCTCGGGCTGGCGTGGCGACCAGCTGAATCCGACGCGCGGCAGGAACGCCGCGTCGTTCGGGATCAGGTCCGTCTTGCGACCGAAAGCCGTATCGACCGCCAGGTTGCGTGCCGGGGCGCCGCTGAATGACGACGCCTCGAAGCGGCCGCCGTACACCAGCTGCAGGCCGTCACGCGGGCGCCAGGTGTCGCCGATGTAGATGCCGGAGTTGAGGGAGCTGCCGGTCCGCTCCGGTGACGCCAGCGTGCGCTGGAACGTGGCCGGCGTGTTGGCCTGGAAGTCGGCCAGCGAGTTGAACGTGAACGTGCCGAAGCGGTTGAACGCCTGGTCCTGCGTGTAGCCGGTGCGGTTCACCAACCCGCCGACCTTCACCCGGTGCTTGCCGCCATCGAGCAGCAGCGAGGTTTCGTTGGTGGCCTCGAACACGGTGTTGTCACTCTGCGAAAGCAGCGACGTGCTGCCGCCGAACTGCAGCGTGCTGAAGCCCTGCGTCCCATCACTGAGGTCGGACAGCACCTGCACGCGACCCAGCGGCAGCCTGACGAACGGCGTGCCGGTACGGTTGTCGATCTGCATGCCGGCACGGAGTTCGTTGATTACGCCGGTGCCGAAGCGCGACGACAACACCACCGACCCACCACCACCACGGTTGCTGGTGGTGCCACCGGTCTGCGGCAGCGCCAGCGACCCGACGCGCGTGGGCGTCTGGTCGTTCAGGCGCCAGTCACCGCGCAGCGTGAGCGTGTGCGCATCGGCCAGCGAGTAGTCCATGCGGCCGAGCACCGTGAGGTTGTCGGCATTGCGATTGTCGTCGATCACGCCGCCGGCACCGGCCACGCCGAAGCCGTTCACCAGCGACAGGAAGCGCGCCACGGAATCAGGCGCGGCACCGAGGCGGGCACGGGTCGCGTCATCGGCGGCCAGCAGCGACGGCAGCAGGTCGGCCCGACGGCGGCCCTGCAGCGCGCCGAAGAAGAACAGCTTGTCCTTGATGATCGGGAAGCCGACGCCGGCGCCGAACTGATTCTGGTTGTACGCACCACCGAAGGCACCGGAGGTCCCGCCCTGCTCCACCGTGAACTCGCGGTACCGACCGATGTACGACAGCGATCCCTGAATGACATTGGTGCCGCTGCGCGTGGTCTGCGACACCTGGCCGCCAGAGAACTGGCCACGTGCCACGTCGTAGGTGTTGGTGACGACGCGCGTACCGCGGATGGCGTCCTGCGGCACCGAACCGGCCGAGAACGACAGGCCATCGAGCGTGACGTTGTTGCTGGCGGCCGACTGGCCGGCGACGCTGAAGTTCGCCGCACCGCCACCACCCGACGTGTCGGCGCTGGTCAGCACCACACCCGGCGCCAGCGAGGCGATCGCGGTCGGATCGGAGGCATCGACCGGCAGGCGCGCCGCCTGACCGCCATCGACGATCCGCTCCGAGCCACCCGGCGACGGCGGGCCACCGCCCGGGCCTTGCTGCTGCGGGCGGCGCTGGCCGCGCACTTCCACGCGAGCCAGCGTCTGCGCCGTGCTCTGGCCGAGCGTGATGTTTCGCACGATGCGATCATCGTCGCCATTGCGGGTCAGCGTGATGACCGTCGGCTGGAAACCGATGTAGCGCACCGTGACGCGATAGGTGCCGCCACCATCGGGAAACAGGATGGTGTACTTGCCCTGCGCGTTGGTGCGCTGGCGGCGCGTGACCTGGGTCTCGGTGGACTGCGCCTCGACCTGCGCATTCTCCACCGGCACGCCGGCCGGCGTCTTCACCACACCCGTGATGATGTCGGTGGAAGATCCGACCTGGGCCTGCAGCGCCAGTGGCAGCGCACAGAGGGCCAGCAGGGACAGGGCAACGTGGCGCAGTCGGCGCGCCGGAACGGAAGAAAGCATCATGGGTCGTCGAGCGGGGAGAGCGGAGAGCGCGATGGCGAGACTGCACTTCCGGACCGGGACCGGCATCCGCAGACGCGCCCAGTCGGAGGGGAGTACACCGGCGATGAATCCAGCGTTGGGACGCGCGCATCACCTGCCACGCGCCACACCGTGTACGCGCGGCGACCACGTTCCGTGTCCACCCCGGTGCCACCGGGGACCGGGCCCAGCGGCAGCGAGCGTCGGCGCGTAACCTCCTGTTGCCATGCTGGACCACTCGTCCCACCCGTCACGGTCATCGCGCCATGTATTTGCGTTCCACCGTCCTCGCCGTTGCACTCGCCGGCGTCACCACCTTCGACCTCGGCGCGCAGGCGTCGTCGGCCTCACCTGTCCGCGACGTCCGCTACGATCGCGCCGAGCAACTGCTGTCGTGGAACAGCACACGGCTCGTGACCGGGGACGAGGTACAGCCGCAATGGCTCAAGGACGGCGCCCGATTCTGGTACCGCAACAAGGTGCGACAGGGCGCGGAATTCGTGCTCGTGGATCCGGTGCGCGGCGCCCGTGAACTGCTGTTCGACAACGCCAGGCTGGCGGCCGCGATCAGCACGGCAGCCGACACCAGCATCGACCCGATGAAGCTGCCGTTCCGCACCTTCCGCTTCGCCAAGGATGGGGACGACGAGCGCAACATCGAGTTCCGCTTCGGACGGCGGCGCCTCACCTGCGACATCGGCGCCTATCGCTGCCTGGCCGCCGATACGCTGCCAAGCGAGGTGCCGTTCGTGCTCAGTCCCGACCGGAAGTGGGAAGCGTACGTGCAGGACTACAACGTGTACGTCCGCCCGCGCGGTGTGGCCGCCGACTCGGTGCGGCTGACCACCGATGGCGTCGCCGGCTGGGGATATGGTCTCGGTGATCCCACGCCGCAGCAGCGCCTCGCGCCGCGGCTCGCCCCGCGACGTCCGCAGATCAAGTGGGCACCGGATTCACGCCACCTGCTGGTCGGCCGTCAGGACACGCGTGGCGTGGCCGTGATGCCCTACATCAGCTACACGTCGCAGCGCCCGCGCGCCTTCTCGCAGCCGTACGCGCTGCCGGGTGACACCGTCATTCCGAAGCCCGGCTTCCACATCCTCGATCGTGAGGCGAAGTCGAACGTTCGCGTGGCGCTCGACCCGGCACCCGCGCAGGCCAGCTGGAACCTCTCGGCCCGCGACTCGGCTTGGAATGCAGGCAGCACGCGGGCCTATCTCACCACGCTCTCGCGCGGGTCGAAGATGTCCAGCGTGCTGGAGATCGACGCCGCCAGCGGCGCCGTGAAGCGCCTCGCCGCGGATTCATCGCGCACGTTCGTGGAGCTCGGCAACCCGGTGGACCCGACACCGAACTACGTCACCGAGGACGGCGAGACGCTGTTCTGGTCGGAGCGCGACGGCTGGGGTCATCTGTATCGCTACGGCGCCGACGGCGTGCTGAAGAATCGCATCACCGAAGGCCCGTGGCAGGTGGGCACCATCGTGGCGGTGGACGAGAAGGCGAAGCGCGTCTGGTTCACCGGCCGCGGTCGCGACGGTGACGGCTTCCTGTATTACGCGCAGCTGTATTCGGCCAACTTCGATGGCAGCGGCTTCCAGAAGCTGACCAGCGAGGATGCCGACCATCGCATTTCGGCCAGCCCGAACGGCCGCTACCTGGTGGACAGCTACTCGCGTGTGGAGTCGCCGTCGGTGACGGTGTTGCGCGATGCGATCACGGGGCGCGTGTTGAAGACGCTCGAGAAGGCCGATGCCTCGCAGCTGGCAGCAATCGGCTTCAAGGGCGCCAAGGTGTTCTCGGTCAAGGCGCGCGATGGTGTGACGGACATCTACGGCGTCATGTATCTGCCGTCGAACCTCGACACCACGCGGCGCTATCCGATCATCTCGCACATCTATCCGGGCCCGCAGGTCGGCTCGGTGGGGGGCTGGAACTACAAGGCCGCCGGTGAACCGGCTGCGATCGCGGAACTCGGCTTCGTGGTGGTGCAGATCGACCACCTGGGCACACCACTGCGCAGCAAGGCCTTCCATGACAGCTACTACGGCAACTTCGGCGACAACGGCCTCCCCGACCACATCGCCGCCATCAAGCAGCTGGCGTCGCGGCATGCGTTCATCGACATCGAGAAGGTGGGCATCTTCGGGCACTCGGGCGGTGGGTTCGCCAGCACCGACGCCATCCTGCGCTACCCGGAGTTCTTCAAGGTGGCCGTGAGCGGCGCGGGCAACCACGACAACCGCAGCTACAACATCTACTGGGCCGAGAAATATCAGGGACTCCTGCGGCGTGACTCGGTGCGGCGGAGTGACAACTTCGATACGCAGGCCAACGCTGCCATGGCGGGCAACCTGAAGGGTCACCTGCTGCTGATGCACGGCGACATGGACGACAACGTGCACCCGGCGATGACGATCCAGCTGGTGGATGCGCTGATCAAGGCCAATCGCTCGTTCGACCTGATCATCGCCCCGAACCGCCCGCACTCGCTGAACGAACCGTATTTCATCCGTCGGCGGTGGGACTACTTCGTGCAGCACCTGCTTGGCGTCGCGCCGCCTGACAACTACCTGATCGTGCGTCCTGCTGATGCGGCCGGCGCGGACGGCACCACCCCGGACGATGAGGGTGCGGAAGGCGACGAGGGGCAGCCACCGCTGCCGTAACGCTCGGCAACGCACCTCTCACGGCGGGGCGGCCCACGTCGGTGGGCCGCCCCACCGTCGCTTGCATGCGCGGTGCCTCAGCCCGCTGCGCTCGCGCACAGTTACCTGCCGATGCGCAATGGTGTCATGCTGTGAGCAATTAGAAGCCAATAATGTTTCGGCCGGACACTTACGACATATTGTCGTGGTCGATTCTCCCCCGGCATCGCGCACCTCCCGCTCGCACCCATCGCAGTGTCCCTGGCTTTCCCCGCGTCACCGTGTCGTTGCCTGCCTGCGTCGCTGTTGGCCGCGTGCACACCGATACTCGCATCGGCCGCGATGGCGCAGGGCACCGTTGCGGCGGAGCGGCCGGCCGACGACGTGTCGTGGCCGATCGTGGTGGCGGTGGGTGCGGTCATGATCGCGCTGGGTTGCACGGTGCTGGGCCGGCGACGCAATGCGCTGCTGGTGGCGCGCGCGCAGGTGGCGGAAGCATCGGCGCAGCGCGTGCTGGCGAGCGGGGAGCGCTTCCGCCGCCTCTTCGACCGGGGCGCCGACCCACAGTTGCTCTCCGACGGCGCGCGCATCGTGGCCGCCAATCCGGCGGCTGTCGCGCTGCTCGCGGACGGCTGTGCGCAGCGCCTGCTCGGCATCAGTGCCCCGCTGGTCAACGATGGCTCGGAGTCGGGAAACGCGCTCGACGACCTGTCGTTCGAGACCGAGGTACGCACCGTGGACGGCGTGATGATCCCGGTGGCGCTGCGCCGCACGCGCATCCCGCTCGACGAGGGCGAGTTGCTGCACTTCCAGCTGCGCGACCTGCGCGAGACCAAGCGCCTGGAATCGGAGCGTCGCGAGCTCGAAATACAGCTGCTCGCCAGCCAGCGCCTCGAGGCCCTCGGCACACTGGCCGGTGGCGTGGCCCACGACTTCAACAACCTGCTGACGGTGATCCGCGCCAACGCCGAGATCGGGCAGATGGCCGTCAGCGACCACGATGAGGCCGGGGTGCGGGAGTCGCTGAACGCGGTGGTGCATGCCAGCGACCGCGCCCGCGACATCGTGAAGCAGATCCTGATGTTCTCGCGCCGGTCGGTGCCCACCCGCGCGCGCATCAACATCGCGGCGCTGATCACCGACGCGCAGACGTTGCTGCGGGCCACCATCCCCAGCACCGTGCAGCTGCTGGTGGAGGTGCGCAGTGCCGACACCTGGATCAACGGCGACGCCACGCAGATGCAGCAGCTGCTGCTGAACCTCTGCAGCAACGCCGAACATGCGATGCGGGCCACTGATGGCGGTGTGTTGCGCGTGACGGTGGACACCATCCAGCTCGACGAATCGCAGCACCACACGCGGCACCCCCAGCTCATGTACGGCCATTACGTCCGGCTGCAGGTGCGCGATACCGGCACCGGCATGAGCGACGACGTGCGCCAGCGCATCTTCGAGCCGTTCTTCACCACCAAGCCGATCGGCGAGGGCACGGGGCTCGGGCTGGCGGTGCTGCACGGCATCGTGATGTCGCACCACGGTTCGGTGCACATCGACTCGGTGGAAGGACGCGGCACCAACTTCGAGCTGCTGTTCGCGCTGGTGCCACCGCCCGAGGAAGGCGCGAGCGTGATGTTCAGCACGCCGCTCTGGTCCACCGCGATCATCACGCCTCGCGACCGGCTGGCGGTGTCGGCCACCGCGCCGATGGTGCTGCTGGTGGACGACGAGCCGGCGATCCTGCGGGCGGCGGAACGCGGGATCAGGTCGGCCGGGATGCGCGTGCTGACCGCCGGCAGTGCACGCGAGGCGCTCGAGGTCCTGGACGATCACGACGACATCGCGGTGATGATCACCGACCAGACCATGCCCGGCATGACGGGCCTGACGCTGGCCGAGCATGTGCGTACGCTGCGCCCCACCCTGCCGATCATCCTCAGCACCGGGTACACCGGTCGCGTGACCGCCGAAAGCCTGCGTGACACGCGCATCGATGCGACGCTCGACAAGCCGTATTCGCTGGCGCAGCTCACCGACGCCATCCAGGGTGCATTGCGCTCCGCACGCCGCCGCACCACACAGCGCGCCTGAGCGGAGTATCTTGCGGGGTCCCGGGCCAGCGTGCCCTGCCGCAATCGTAGACCCCTGTCCCAAATCCCGTGGCCGTTCCCACGTTCGCGTCCCTGTCGCTCGACGCGGCCCTCATGCAAGCCGTCAAGGAGCTGGGGTTCGCCAGGCCGACGCCGATCCAGACCGACTCCATTCCGCCGGCCCGCGACGGCCGGGACGTGCTGGCCTGCGCGCAGACGGGCAGCGGCAAGACCGCCGCGTTCCTGCTGCCGATCCTGCACCGGATGCTGGCCGGCAAGCGCGGCACGACGCGCGCCCTGATCGTGGTGCCGACGCGTGAACTGGCGCTGCAGGTGCTGGAGACGGCGCAGGCGCTTTCGGTGCACACGCCGCTGACCAGTGCTGCGATCTACGGGGGTGTCGGCATGGGACCGCAGGAGCATGCCTTCCGCACCAAGGTGGACCTGATGGTCGCCACGCCGGGTCGCCTGCTGGATCACATGACCAAGCCGTACGCGTCGCTGGCCGGCGTGCAGCACCTGGTGCTGGACGAAGCCGATCGCATGCTGGACATGGGCTTCCTGCCCGACATCAAGCGCATCCTCGGCCACCTGCCGGCGAAGAAGCAGGTGCTGCTGTTCAGCGCCACGATGCCGAACGCCATCGTGCAGCTCTCGCGCGACCTGCTGAAGGACGCGGCGCAGATCAACCTCGAACGCAAGTCGGCACCGGCCAGCGGCATCACGCAGGCGCTGTATCCCGTGTCGCAGGACCTGAAGCCGGCGTTGTTCGTGAAGCTGCTGGAGCGTGGCGACATGCAGGAGGCGCTGGTCTTCACGCGCACCAAACATCGCGCCAACCGCCTCTTCGAGTTGCTCGAGAAGCATGGCGTGTCGGCCGCGCGCATCCATGGCAACCGCTCGCAGTCGGCGCGTGTGGCGGCGCTGGATGGCTTCAAGAACGGCACCATCCGCGTGCTGGTGGCCACCGACGTCGCCGCGCGCGGCATCGACGTGGCCGACCTGGGGCATGTGGTGAACTTCGACGTGCCGGCGCAGCCCGAGGATTACATCCATCGTGTGGGTCGCACCGGCCGCGCCGAGCAGACCGGAGATGCGTTCACCTTCGTGGCGCCGGACGAGGAAGCCGACGTGCGGGCGATCGAGAAGGCCGTCGGTCGTCGCCTGCCGCGCGTGACGCTGCCCGACTTCGACTACAGCGCCCGCACCGCGCAGGCGTTCGAAGTGCCGATTGCCGAACGCATCAAGGAGATTCGCGCGCGGAAGGCGGCGGATCGGCAGCGCGCCGCAGAGAAGGCAGCACGCAAGGCCGGTGGTCAGTCGGCGTCGGCACCGCGTGGTGGCGGCGGTGGCGCATCGTCTTCTTCGTCTGCACGTCGTTCCTCTGCGCCATCGGCACGACCGGCCGCCGAGGGTCCGAGCAGCGGCAGCGGTGCGCGTCCGACAGGTGAAGGTGGCGCACCGCGTCGCCGGCGCCGTGGTGGTGGTGGTGGCGGCTCGGGTGGTGCTCGGAGCGGCGGCTCGCCCTACCGCGAGTAGGCGCACGCCAACGCGTCAGCGGAGTAGCGTCGCGAGCTTGACGAGAGAATCCGGCGCCAGTGCGCCCCGCAGTTCGTAGTCACGCTCCTTCGCGTGCCAACGCACGATCGACTGGCCATCGACCGTGGTGACGACGAACTGCGATACGGTGTCGCGTCGTGCGTCGCGTGCAGTCGCCTTTCCTGATGCCTGCACGATCAGCAGCGTGACTGTCGGGCCGGCCTCGGGGACGTATCGGCGCACGGTGACCGATGACACCGACTCCGACTCGCTCATCCGGTACCCGGGGATGCTGAGCGGCCGAGCGTCCCCTGTGTCTCCAGCGGCATCGGCGGCCGCCTTCTGTGCTTCCCTGGCCGTAGCGGCCTGCACGCCGGTCACGACGACAGAGTTCAGCTGCCCTTCCATACGGCGCATGCGCATCGCGCGTTCGGACGGCGGTGACGCTGCGTCGTACGTTCCGAGCGCCGGCATGCGGGCCACGGCGGCACCCTGCACCGCCACCGCACGCCGTGCGACCGAGGTATCGATCTGCCGCGCGCCTTCTGCGGCCGGCGGTGCGGGCATCGGTACGGATGGCACGAAGGGCTGCTGCGTTGCACTGGTGGCAACGGGTCCGACTGCCGCCGCACCAGCCCCCGCAACGCTGGTGCGCTCCGTCGCAAGGCGTGCCGCACGTTCCCCTGCCGACACAACCGGTGGTGCTGCCGTGACTGCAGGCGCGACCACTGCCGCGGCCGTGGCACCCGAGACGCTCGTCGCCGCGCCAGCTGCGGCCAGCGCCTCGGGTGTCGCCGCCGCGGTGCTGGAGTCCTGTGCAGCGGCCATCGGAGCTTCACGCTGCCGGCCCACCTGGTAGCTGACACTGGCAACCAGCATCACGCTGGCTGCGATCGCAAGCCGCCTGATCACCGTCGCGCGACGGCGCATCGGTACTGACACCGCGTGTCGCGCGGCGTCAGGGGTGGTGATGGATACGCGAGGGGCGGCGGGCACAGCGCGACCCGCCGACGGCACCTCGTCGAGCGCGCCAAGCAGTGTCGTCACCTGGCGCGCCATCGCCGTCGCCTCGGCGAAGCGTCGCGCACAGTCGCCGCACGATGCCAGGTGCGCCTCGACCGACGCACGCTCCTGCGCATCGAGCTCGTCGTCCACGAGAGCGTGCAGCGTGCCGTCATCCACGTGCGACATGGTTGCCTCCCTCACCCTGCGTATAGACCTCATGCAGACGCTTTCGCGCCCGCGCTAGTGTCGTTCCGATCGCACCGCGTGCGAGGCCCGTCGCTTGTGCAATCTCGTCGTAGTCGAAGCCTTCGGCTTGCAGTAGCAGCACGTCGCGATCCCGTTCGCTCAGCTCGGCCAGCGCCGCACGCACGCGGAGGCGCGTCTCCTCACGCTCGTACGCCTCGTCGGGCTGCTCGTAAGGCGCCACGTGCTCCTCGTCCCTCACCAGCACCAGGCGACGCTCCCGCGTGGCAGCGTTCCGCCCTTCCTCGCGGAGCAGGTTGAGCGCCACCGCGAACAGCCAGGGCCGGGGATTCAGCGGCGGCGCTGCCACTGCTCGCGCAAATGTCTCTTGCGCGAGCTCCTCGGCGCGACCGCGGTCGCCCGTGCGGCGCGTCAGCATCCGCACGAGCGACTCGTGGTAGTCGCGAAACAGTGAACCGAGGTCCAGTCCCATGTGAGCAGGACGATCAAACGCCGCGGAAGTCTTTCACAACCTGCATCATCTCGGCCTCGGTCATCGTAGTGCGTCCCGTATCATGCATTCGCAGGCTCACCTTGCGTCCTGCAACGAGCACGTCCTCCCCAAGCGCCAACGCGTCACGCAACTCAGGCAGCGCCGCAATCAGCGCAAGGTACGCTGGCGAGAAGACCTGCACGGAAATGACGCGCTGCGATGCATGTGCGGCATCGAGCCAGCGCCCCTCGCGTGACTCGAAGCGCCGTCCACCCACGACCCGATGCCTGGTGTTGCTGACCGCCAGAGAATCGACGCGATTCTGGGCGCGCGCACTGACCTTTCGCGCATCGGCCACCGACGACGCTCCAGCATAGTCGGCCGTCGTCTGTGCCGCCTCGAACGCTCCCCGTCCGGTCTGTTGCGAGGCGGGAGCCGCCGCGCCTTTCGCGCTCGTCACGACCACGGAATTCAGCTGCGCATTCGGCGAACGAAACTCACGGTGCGCCGTGCCAGGAGCCGGCGCCGCGGCGGCGGCTGGCGCGTTGGGCTGCGCCTGCGCGATCATCGGTTCTTGCACCAGATATGCGGTGTACTCGGTGACGATGCCATGACGGAGCGCGAGCGCCTTGATCTCCTCGATGCGCTCGGGCGTCGCACCCTCGATGCGCATCGTGCGTGAGAGCGCACCGATCCTCCGCGCCGCCCACAACGTACTCACGTACTCATGGTCGTTGTCGCGGCGTGCAAACTCCACCGGCGTGCTCACGCGCACCGTCTGCCCGTCGCGACGCCCCTCGATCACCAGCGGCCCACTGCCGCTGCCCGAGTAGCGGCCGAGCACCACCATCTCCTGACCCGCGAAGAGATCCGGCATCCGCACCGGTTCCAGCGACACGATGCGGGCCGGCGACGACACGATGCGCAGGTCCACCAGCGCCGGTGCGCGCAGCTTGCGCGCCAGGTTGCCGACGGTCACTTCCACGTCGCCGTTCGGTGGCACGAAGTCGGCGGCACCGCGACCATCCTGCGCCAGTCGCTCCAGCAGGTAGGTGTTCACGTCGGTGCCGATGCCGACCGTGAACACCCGCACGTCGGACGCCCCCTGCGCGGCCATCGCGGCCAGTTTCTCCGGCTGCATCTCGCCCACGCTCGGCACGCCATCGGTGAGGAACACCAGCACGTCCAGGTTGCCGTCGCGGGCCGTGCCGCGATCACGCTGCAGCGCCTGGCGCAGCGCCCCCTCGATGTTGGTGCCACCTTCGGCCACCAGCAGGTTCACCCAGCTGCGCGCACCCGCCAGCGTGGCGGCGTCGGCGCTCACGTAGCCCTCGCGGAACGAGCGCACGCCCGACGAGAACGAGATCAGCCGGAAGCGATCGCGCGCCGTGAGGCTGCCGAGCATCTGCAGCATCGCCGCCTTCGCCTGCTGCATCTTGTCGCCGCTCATCGAGCCCGAGACATCCACCACCATCGTCAGGTCGCGCCCGATCTGCTGCGTCTCGGTCATCTCCGGCGGCGTGACGTAGAGCAGGAAGTAGCCATCCTCACCGCCTGGGGCGTGTGTCACCACGCTCAGGCCAGCGGCGGTGCTGCGCAGCGGCAGGAAGAGCTCCACGTCGCCGCGCGCGGCATCGGTGATGTTGACCGTGCGATCGTCGCGCCCGCTCACCTGCACGGAATGCGTCGGCGAGAACGGTCGGCCGAATCGCTCCGGCTCGCGCAGCGTGACACGAATGTCGGGCCGCGCCGATCCACGCTCCTCGGCGCCGAGTGCATAGCGCCAGCGCAGCGCGTCGCCCTGCTTGTCGAGGAGCTGCGTGAAGCGCAGCACCACCTTGCGCGTCTCACCGGGCTGGATGGGAAACACCTGCGCGCGCATCAGCTGATGGCCGGCCAGCGTCACCAGCGCCGGATCGCGGCGGCGGCGCACGATCTCCTCGTAGATGCCGCGCGCCTTGGCGGCATCCATCAGCTCTCCACGCATCTCGGTCTCGCCCATCCACAGCGACAGCGACTGGAACACCGCTTCGCCGGCCAGCGGATAGTGGTACGTGCCTTCGGCGATGCCACCGCCGTTGTTGCGGAACTGTTCCTCCACCTCGATGCGCGCCACGCGCCCTTCGACGGTCGCACGGATGGTGGTGGCCACGCGCACCACGTTCCAGGGCACGGGGCGCACGTTCGGCATGCGCACCTCGGGTTCGATCCACCCCTGGGCGCGGGCAGCCAGCGGTGCGGCCAGTGTGACAACGGCGACGAGCAGTGTGCGGAGCAGCGAATGGTGTCCAGTCATGACATGCCTCGGGTATCAGGTCTGCACAGGAGAGGCCTGATGCCGAAAAGCTTGCACACCGGATGACGATGCGGGTCACCACCCTCAGGCAGTGACCCGCATTCGTCACGCGAACTGGGCCCGCGCGGCAACCGCCGCCGAGCGTGGCGCCGTTACGGTCGCGGCGCGGCCGTGCGTGACGCGGTGGCGCGGGCGCTGCGCGTGAGTTCCGTGGTGGCGTTGCGCTGCGTGTTCGTCTGCACGGCCGATTCGGCACCGGTGGTCAGGTTCACGTCCGGCAGCGTGACCGCAACCGGGACCGCTGGCGACACCATGACCGTTTCCGGACGCGACGGCGCGCCACCAGCCCTCTGCGTGGTCGGCTTCTCGACGTTGACGATACGCGTCTGCACCTGGGCCGGTGCGGTCGCGCGCGTGGCGGGCTTGCCGGCGGTGGTCCGCGCCGCGGCTTCCACCTTCTGGGCCGCTGCCGCCGCGGCTGCCGATGCCGCCTGTGAGACCGATGACTGAAAATACTTGTAGCCGGACACGCCCAGCA
>JANMON010000148.1:0-52827 GCA_031369265.1 Gemmatimonadaceae bacterium
CACACCGGCATGATCGGCAAGTGGCACCTGGGCAGTGATCCGCAGGGCTTCGACACCTGGAACATCCTGCCCGGGCAGGGCGTGTACCACGACCCGGTGTTCTACACGGCGCAGCGCGAGACGACGTACACCGGTGGCTACGCGACCAACGTGATCACCGACCTCACGCAGCAGTTCCTCGAGCAGCGACCGCGCGACAAGCCGTTCTTCGTGATGATGCACCACAAGGCGCCGCACCGGCCGTGGGAGCCCACTGATGCCAACGCGGCCGCCTTCGCGCACCGCCACATCCCGGAGCCGGTCACGCTCTGGGACGACTACCAGACGCGCACCGATGCCCTGCACGAGAACCAGCAGCGAATCGCGAACGACCTCACCAACCGTGACCTGAAGATCCCGGTGCCGGCTGGATTGACTGGCGTGGACCGCGCACGGTGGCTGACACTCAAGCCGGACACGGTTCGCACCATGCTCGACGGCCGGATGGTGACCCTCACCGGCACCGCGCTGGTACGCTGGAAATACCAGAAGTACATGCAGGACTACCTCGCCACGGTGCAGTCGGTGGACGAGAGCGTGGGTCGCGTCCTGCAGTATCTCGACAGGCACGGACTGACGCGCAACACGATCATGATCTACACCAGCGATCAGGGATTCTTCCTCGGTGACCACGGCATGTTCGACAAGCGATTCATGTACGAGGAATCGCTGCGCATGCCCTTCGTCATCCGCTGGCCGGGACGCATTCGTCCGGGCACGCGCGTGAATGCAATGGCCCTGAACGTTGATTTCGCCCCGACGTTTCTCGACATGGCGGGCCTGACGCCGTCGCCGCCGATGCAAGGCGCCAGCCTGGTGCCGGTGCTGCGCGGCGCGACGCCGGCCACCTGGCGCAGGTCGATGTACTACCGCTACTACCATGACCCCGGTGATCACAACACGCGAGTGCATTACGGTGTGCGCACGATGACCCACAAGCTGATTTACTACTGGAAGAAGGATCAGTGGGAGCTGTTCGATCTGGTGAATGATCGGTTCGAGATGCACAATCTTTACGGACAGCCGGGCTTTGCGGCGTTGACGGACACGTTGAAGGCGGAGCTCATCCGGCTGAAACGTTCGGTGCGCGACGATGACCAGCTGGCCGACGTGCAGCTGCCGAACGGGGTGGATGGCACGGTGGCGAAGCTGCGCGGGCGGTGAGGCGCAATCGCGCTGCGGACACGGCCAACTCGCCCTGGGCAAGCCGGCGACGACGCCTTGGGTGAGGCGCTGCTATTTCGCGTGGCGCGTCCGCGAGGCACGCCGATGCACTACGCGCCCGCCGACGATCGTCACATCGACACGCATCGACGCCAATTCTGCTCGCGAGGCACGGAACGGATCGCGCGCCAGCAGGATCATGTCCGCCAGCTTGCCCACGCGCAACGACCCTTCCCGCGCCTCACGACCGCCGGCGATCGCACCGCCCATCGTGTAACGCGTGATCGCCTCGGCCACCGACAGCCGCTCCGATGACACGAAGCCTGCTGCGGGTACACCATTCTCGGTCTGTCGGCTGACGGCGACCTGCACACCGGGCCACGGATCGAGCGTCACCACTGGCCAGTCGCTGCCGAATGCCACCCGACCGCCGCCGGTGGCGATCTGCTTCCAGACCCACGCACGCCCGGTCCGATCCGGCCCGATCTGCCGTGCCCACACGCCGTCACCGCTACCCTCCGGATAGGCGTGCATCGGCTGCATGCTGGCGATCACGCCCTCGCGGCCGAAGCGCGCGATGTCGGCTGTATCGATGGTCTCGATGTGTTCGATGCGCTGGATACGCGCCCGCGGTCCGTTCACGAGCCGCGACGCCGCATAGGCATCCAGCACCGTCCGTACGCCACGATCGCCGATCGCATGCGTCATCAACCGGTAGCCGCGCGCATCGAGTTCCGTCACCACCTGCGTGAACGACTCGACCGGCCAGAACAGCGTGCCCGTCGATGCGCTGTCGGTGGTGTACGGCGCCAGCATCGCCGCGGTGTGCGATTCGATCACGCCGTCGATCATCAGCTTCACCAGTCCGGCCGAGACCCATTCGTCGTGATACCTGTCACGGGCCGAGTCGAGGCGCGCGACGAACGCGGGCAGCAATGCGGGTGGATCGGCGAATGCACCAACGTCGAAGCGCACCGGCAGCGAGCCGGCGCGGCGCAACGAGTCGAGCACTGGCAGCAGCTCGAAGTCACCATGGGCACTGTGCACACGCGTGATCCCGAGGCTGCTGGCGTGCCGTAACCCAAGGCGCAGCGCCCGCCGTGTCTCGGAGGGCGTGACGGGCGGAATCATCCGGGCGACGAGTTGCGAGGCGCGCTCCTTCAACGCGCCGGTGGGTTCCCCGTTCGCGTCACGCACGATCGTACCGTTCGCGGGATCGGGTGTGTCGCGCGTGATGCCCGCCAAGGCGAGGGCAGTGCCGTTCACCCAGGTGGTGTGCCCATCGTACGCGCTCAGCTGCACCGGTCGATCCGGGAAGATGTCATCGAGGTCGCGGCGACTGGGCATGCCATCACCGCCGACCATGCCGTACGTCCAGCCTCGACCGACCACCCAGCCGGTACCGGGATTGCGGCGGTTCCAGGTTCGCAACGTGGCGCGCAGCCCGACCATGTCGGTAGCGTCGCCGAGTGCCACGCGTGACAGCGCCAGGGACCCCATCAGGAAGTGAACGTGCGTGTCCGTGAAGCCGGGCAGCAGGGTCCGGCCGCGCGCATCGATCACGCGCGTCCTGCGGCCGATGTACGCACTGATCTCGGCGTCGCTCCCGACGGCCATGATGGTGTCGCCGGCGATGGCCACCGCCTCGGCGCGCGGACGCGCCGAATCGACGGTGAAGACGGCAGCGTGACGGATCACGAGGTCGGCGCGCGACACGGGCGCTTGCTGCGCGCGTACGCCCGTGGGAGAGATCAGGATGACAGTGGCGACGGCGTGGCGGAGGCGCATCTCCCTGAGATACGGCGTGTCACGCGCCTCGTACAGTGCCCGGCCGGCGCCGGCTCAGCGCTACGACAACTGGGCGACGATCGACGCGATGTCGGCCGGTGTCGTGCGGCAGCACCCACCGATCGCCACCGCACCGGCGTCGCGCCACTGGCGTGCCATCTCCGCGTACGGCGCGCAGCGCACGGGACGCGTCCAGCGGCGCGTGACACCATCGTACGTCTCACCGGAATTGGGGTAGACGATGACCGGCGTATCGGTACAGGTGCGAGCCGCGCGAATCAGCGACTCGACATGTGCCGGCGCCGTGCAGTTCACCCCCACGGCGATCACCTGTGGATGCGCACCGACCAGCGCCGCCAGCACATCGAAGCGTTCGCCGCTCGAGATATGCAGATCGTCGCGTGCCGAGAAGGTGATCCAGGCACGGGCCTGCGGTGTGGCGTCGAGCAGGCGCAGGATGGCGCGAGCTTCCGCGCCGCACGGAATGGTCTCACAGGCCAACAGGTCCGCACCGCTGGCCGCCAGTAGTGCGAACCGTTCGCGATGCCACTCCAGCAGCGCGTCCTCGTCCAGTGTGTAGTCGCCGCGATACTCGGAGCCATCAGCGAGTGACGCGCCGTACGGCCCGACCGACGCGGCGACCAGTGGTCGCGAACGGCCTGCACCTCCACCGGACCTCGCCAGCCACGCGTCGCGCGCCTCGCATGCCAGCGTCACCGCCTGACGCATGAGGGCTGCTGCATCGTCGGCACCGATACCCCGTGCCGCGAAGCCCTCGAACGTGGCCTGATAGGTGGCGGCGATCGCGATGTCGGCGCCGGCCGCGAAGTAGTCGGCGTGCACCTCCCGGATCAGGTCCGGCTGCTCCAGCAACACACGCGCCGACCAGAGCGGATCGGCGAGGTCGGCGCCGCGCGCCTCGAGCTCCGTGGCCAGTGCCCCGTCCACCACCACCAGGCCGCGCGCCGCGACGAAAGGCGCGAACGGATGTCCGGGCGGGAGTGACGCCAGAGATGCGGCAGTGAGCGGCGGCGGCATGCAGGCAAGTTATGCGGGCAGCCTGCGCACCGAGGCAGGCGACCGCGGCGCACTGCTCTCCCTGCCGCTGTTCCGCCGCGCGCGACCGCGCATTACCGTTGCACCGACGACTCGCAGCGACCGGAGCACCACACACGGATCGGGGACGCAATGCCAGCCAGGAACAAGGGTGATGCGTGGTCGGGGGCGTCGATCGAGCGCATCATCGACCGCGAACTGGGACGTAACGCCGAGCTGCGGAGCGGCGCGTCGGCCTACGCCAGCATGCTCGATCACTACCGCCGGTACGGCGACGGGCAGGAGCTGCTGCAGTCGATCCTCGACCTCGCATCCCGGCAGTACCGGAAGAACGGTGCCAAGGATGCGGAGCTGGTGACGTTCGGCGACGGCGGTGCCGACTTCCTGTTCGACATCACGCGCAGCCGGGTGGTGCTGGTGTGGGGCGTGAGCCGGAGCGTGGCGCCGAACTCGCGCGACGACGCCTACCACGCCGGCTATCCCACTGCCGGGGCCAACCTCGACAAGGGCCACGCCTGGTCCCATGCGCAGGGCGGACGCGAAGGGGGTCCGAATTATTTCCGGCAGGCGCGGCGCCTGAACCAGGCACGCTCGGCCAACGGCAAGCTGTGGCGCGCGATCGAGCGGCACATGGCGACGAACGCCGGCCTCTCGGCATTCATCCGGCTCATCTACGCCGCCAGCAATGGCGGTGACAAGCCGGACGAAGTGGAATACGGCATCCTCCCTGCGAGCGGGTTGTTCCGGTCGGTGATCTTCCCGAACACGTAGCATGACACGCACCCCGGCACGAGGCGTCATGACGACAGAGCCTGCGCTGCACGCATGAGCGCTGACGCCGAGTCACTCCGACTGCAGGCGGCGCGCGACGGGCGCGTGGCATGGAAGCAGTGGGGCCCGTACCTGAGTGAGCGGCAATGGGGTACGGTGCGCGAGGACACCAGCGCCGCCGGCGATGCGTGGAACGACTTCACGCATGACCAGGCCCGCTCACGCGCCTATCGTCGCGGTGAGGATGGGCTGGGCGGCATCAGCGATGACCGGCAACGGCTCTGCTTTGCGCTGGCGCTCTGGAACGGACATGACGCGATCCTCAAGGAGCGGGCGTTCGGGCTGGACAACAACGAGGGCAACCACGGCGAGGACGTGAAGGAGTACTACTTCTACCTCGACTCGACGCCGACGCACTCGTACATGAAGTATCTATACAAGTATCCGCAGGCCGCGTTTCCCTATTGCGACCTGCTGGACACCACGCGACAGCGCACGCGCAGCGATCCCGAATACGAACTGCTGGACACTGGCATCTTCGACGACCAGCGCTACTTCGACGTGTTCGTGGAGTATGCGAAGGCGGCCGCCGACGACATCCTGGTCACGATCACGATCGCCAACCGTGGCCCCGATGCCGCGCGGCTGCGCGTGCTGCCGACGCTCTGGTTCCGCAACACCTGGCAGGACGACCGCACCGAGCCGCGTCCCCTGTTGCGTCAACTGGCGGAAGCGACTCACCCCACGCTGCACGCGCATACCCCGGCCTCATCACAACGGGCGGCGCTGGACGATTACTACCTGTACTGCGACACCCACGTCCCGCTGCTCTTCACCGAGAACGAGACCAACCTGGAGCGGCTGCGTGGCCGGCCGAACGTCACGCGACATGTGAAAGACGGCATTCACGAATACGTCGTCAACGGGCGCGTCGATGCCGTGAACCCGGCGCAGGAGGGCACGAAGGCCGCGGCGTTGCACGACGTGTCGATCGAGTCGGGAGGGTATCACGTGATCCGGTTGCGCATGACCACGCGCGCACCGGAATCGCTTCCCCACCCCTTCGACGATTTTCCCGCCGTGGTCGCGCTGCGCCTGCGGGAGGCCGATGCGTTCTACGATGCGATCACGCCCCTGGCCGTGCGCAGTGATCCCGACCGGTCGAACGTGATGCGCCAGGCGCTGGCCGGCATGCTCTGGTCGAAGCAGTACTACCACGTGGACCTCGATCATCGCCGTCACACGCCGGCGTCGACGGGAACGCATCGTAACGCCGACTGGTCGCACATGTACTGCGACGACATCATCTCGATGCCCGACACCTGGGAGTATCCCTGGTTCGCCGCCTGGGACCTGGCCTTTCACGCGATTCCGTTGTCGATCGTGGACCTCGACTTCGCCAAGGAGCAGCTGGACCTGCTGCTGCGCAACGACTACCTGCACCCCAACGGACAGCTCCCAGCCTGCGAGTGGAACTTCAGCGACGTCAATCCACCGGTGCACGCCTGGGCCACGCTGCAGCTCTACCTGCTGGAGAAGGAGCGCAACGACGGCGCCGGTGACATCGAGTTCCTGAAATACACCTTCTCCAAGTTGCTGGTGAACTTCACCTGGTGGATCAACCGCACCGATCGATCGGGGGCCAGCATCTTCGAGGGTGGATTCCTCGGACTCGACAACATCGGGGTCTTCGACCGCTCGTCACCGCTGCCCACCGGCGGCAACATCGACCAGGCCGACGGCACCGCCTGGATGGTCTTCTACAGCCAGCAGATGCTGCGCATCGCAGTCGAGCTGGCGCTGCACGAACCGCGCTACCAGGAGTTCGTGGAGACGTTCTTCCAGCACACGCTGCGCATTGCCGGCGCGATGGATCGCGTCGGTGAACACCAGGACGAGATGTGGGACGAGGAGGACGGTTTCTTCTACGACGTGCTGCGGCTTCCCGACGGCACCGCGACGCGGCTCAAGGTGCGCTCGATCGTGGGGTTGCTGCCGCTGGCCGCGGTGGCGGTGTTCGAGGACGACATCCTCGATCGCCTGCCGCAGTTCCGCGAACGCAGCCGACAGTTCATGCTGCGGCATCCGGAGCTGATCGCCAACCTGCACCTGCCCGACCGACCGGGTGTGGCCGGGCGGCGCATGCTGTCCATCGTGGACGAGTCGAAGCTGCGGCGCATCCTGACGCGCATGCTGGACGAGGAGGAGTTCCTCTCGCCATACGGCATCCGCGCGCTGTCGCGGTACCATCGCGCGCACCCATACGTGTTCGTGCACGAAGGGAAGGAACATCGCGTGGCGTACGTGCCGGGCGACTCCGACAGCGGCATGTTCGGCGGCAACTCCAACTGGCGTGGACCGGTGTGGATGCCGATCAACTACCTGCTCTACGGCGCACTGCTGCGGCTGTACGCGTATTATGGCGACGAGTTCCTGATCGAGTGCCCGACGGGCTCGGGCAACGAGATGACGCTGCTCGAGGTGGCGATGGACCTTGGCGAGCGGCTCTGTCGGCTCTTCGAACGCGGGGCCACCGGTGCGCGACCGGTGCACGGCGGTGCCGCAATCTTCCGCGACGGCCCGCACTGGCGCGACCTGCTGTTGTTCGCGGAATACTTCCACGGTGACACCGGTGCCGGCGTGGGTGCCAGTCACCAGACCGGCTGGACCGGCTGCATTGCGCAGATCATCCAGACCAACGGCATGCTGGCGCGTGAACTGCTGCACACCGCCGGCGGCATGACGGCCGCCATTCGTACGCTGCAGACGAGCGCCCGGGCGCCGGGCAGTTGAGCGCACGCGACGAGAACCCGTGAAACGACGTGGGGGCCCGGCAGTTGTGCCGGGCCCCCGTTCGTTCGTGCGATCATCGTACGATCTGCTGGCCTAGTGGAACCGGAACAGTGCCGTCGCCTCGGTGCCATCGGTGAGGCGAATGAAGAACTCGCGGCACGTGCCAGCCCAACGCTTCTCCGTCTTCCAGAGATATGCGTACTGGTCGGTGGTGCTGTCGTAGCGCAGCACCTTGTTGCCGACCGTGCCGGTCAGGTCCTCCACACTGCGACCCGACGCGCCGTCGCAGGCAATCGGTCGCGAGGTCGGGAAGGTCGGCACGATCACATCCAGTCCACGATCCCCACCGAGCGAGAACTTCATCGGTACCACCGACCCGGCGTTCGCGTCGTTCAGCGCGGGAGAAGCGTCCACCGGGCTGAAGAAGCCGCGGAAGCTGAACACCACCGGCGCCTGCAGGTTGAGTCCCACCAGGATCGGATCGTGATCCGACACACGATACTGGTCGGCGGCATACAGCGACGTCAGTTGGCCAGCCGTCTTGAACTCGGTGTTGTAGTCCAGCACCACCGGCTCGTCGGCGTTGATGTGCCACTCCGTCACACCGGTCACCTGACCGGCGAGGCTGGTGGAGGCCAGCGCATGATCGAGGTAGCCCCACTGGCCGTCGAAGGCGTACGAGTACGCCGACGCACCGACGAACTGCGACACCAGGTTGGTGAAGCCATTCGCCTGCAAGGTGGTGATCGGATCTTCCTTGGCGTAGGCGTTCAGGTCACCGAGGATCAGCGCGTCGGTGTCACCGATGCGCGTGGGATCGGAGGCCAGCCAAGCGCTGAGCTGCTGCGCCGCCACCACGCGCACCGTGTTGCAGAAGCCCTGCAGGTCGCCCGCATCGATGCAGGCGCCGCTCTGACCCTTGCTCTTGAAGTGGTTAACGCTCACCACCACGCGCGCCTTGTTGGGCTGCGTGAAGGCCTGCGCGATCGCCGCACGGTTGAGCGGCTGACCCGTCCCGCCGTTGATGAACGCCGGCGTATTCAGCACCGCAGTGGTGCCCGACGCCGTCACGCTGGCCGGCTTGTAGAGCAGGCCGACCTTGATCGCGTCACCGCCCATCGCGTTCACCTGCCCCGTGGCCGCATCCGGATCGATGAACGCCCACGTGCCGGGCGCCGTGGCGTTGTTGAGGCGCGTGACGAGATCCACGATCGCGCTGGCCGGACCGTAGCCATCGTTCTCGATCTCGACGATGCCCACCACGTCGGCGTTCATCGCCAGCAGCGCCGCCACGGTCTTGGCCGCCTGACGCTCGAACTCCGCCTGATTGTCGGCACCACGACAGCCGTTGCTGCCCGCATTCGGGCCACCCACACCGAGGGTGCACGCGCTGCCGAAGGTGTTGAAGTAGTTGAGCAGGTTGAGCGCAGCCACCTTCAGCGTGCCGCCAACCGATGCCGGTGCGCTGGGACGCGGGTTGCTGGCGACGAACACGGGCAGCACACCGCCGAGCGCGTTGATCGGGCGCAGGCGATAAGCGTTGCCGCTGGCCGAGCTGCCGGCCCACGTGTACGTCATCACGCCCACCATGCCGCCGACCATGTCACCACCGCGCAGCGTGTTGCTGGCGCTGAGTGGACTGCCACCGCGTGCGAACGGGATCGGGTCGATGTTCTGCGCCTGCGAGGCGTCATCGATGATCAGCCGATTGAGGTCGTTCTGCGCCTGCAGCGCGAGAGCCGCGGCACCGGGCGTGGTGACGTTGGTCGGCTGCGACAGGCGTCCACCCGACGACACCACCACCTGACCGAAGCGGCCGAGCTGGAAGTGTTCGGTGACGGTCATCGGCTGCGCCACGCGCACCAGCATGCCCTCGAACTGCTCGAGGTACGTGGCCGACGCGACGGGGAAGGTCACGTCGGTGGGCGTCACGCTCCCGGTGCCGCAGGCGGTGACGGTGGTGGCGCTGACCTGCGTCTGTCCCTGGTTCTCGCCGACGGTGCCGGCCACGGCCACACGCTCACCGACGCTGACGCGGTTGGCGTTGGTGAAGTCGAAGACGAAGATCGCATCCGAGGTGGTGGCCAGCCCGTCGCCGGTGTCGTCCTGCAGGTAGAAGCCGCGCAGGCCCGGCGAGGCACCTTCGTAATCACCCACCACGATGCCGCGCGTGATCACCGACTGACCGACGATCGGCGACGCGGCACCGGTGCCCTGGATCGTGTACGGTGCGATGTAGGCCACCGTGCACGGATCGACGGCGGCAATGGTGAAGGTCCAGCTGTAGTCGGCAGCCATGCGCAACGCCGCATCCGACAGCGCGGCCACGTTGGCGGCGATCACGGTGGCGGTGCACTGCTCGCCATTGGTGAAGTCGGTGGCCGGATCGAGCGTGAACGCGGTCGGCCCGCCGCTCACTGCGGCCGGATGCGAGCCACTCGTCGTGCACGCGATGCTGAACGCTGCCGTCGGCGCAGTCACCGCACGATTGAATGTCACGGTCAGGTTGCCGGCCGGCGCCACGTTCACGCCGCCGCTGGTCGGCACGGTGCTGCTCACCACCGGCGGACCGCTGGCGCCGTTGCGCGGCGTCGGTGCAGCGATGAGGAAATCGGCGCTGTTGTTGTCGGTGTCCTGAATGCCACCACTGCGGCGCAGCGCGGCCGTGGTGTTGGAGAGGTTGGGCGTCGGTGAACCTTCCGCACAGGTGGCGGTGGTGCCGAAGGCGACCACGTCCAGCACACCCGTCACCGCGGAGCAACCGGTGCTGACGGTCAGTGCGGTGGTCGAATTGCGCAGCACCACCTTGCCGGCAGTGGCACTCATCGCGATGGTGCCCGACGCGTCCGGCGTTGGAAGATCCACGGTGCCGCCGGCACCCACGGCTTCCTGCACCAGGTAATAGCCGCCGGGCGCGATCGAGCCACTGAGCGGCGTGACACTCCAGGTGGTGCCCGCGGCCGAGGCGTACTGCACCGACCAGCCAGCCAGCGAAACGCTGCTCGAACCCGGGTTGTACAACTCGATGAAGTCGTTCTTCAGCGTCGCGCCGCTGTTCCCGCCGCCGCCATACACCTGGCTGATCACGACGTTGCGGGATGGCAGCACCGAGAGCGACAGCGGTGCCGGTGCGGTGGTTTCGCGGGTCGAGCACCCGGCAAGCACAGCGCCGAGTACGAGCAGGCTGGCTCGGGCGCGGTGTCGGACGAAGAACGGAAGGCGGCTGATCATGATCCTGGTGTGTGAAGTGATGCCCCTGGGCACCCGGACAAGGAACGAGCCGACGCACCCGTCCACAAGCAGCCACCAGAGGGGTTACGGGATCGTGCCAGCGTTTGCCCGGCACAAACGGATGTGGCCGCCCAGGATGCCCGGCCGCCGCCTGACGGCACACATGCCGGGGGGCAGCGCCCCGACGATCCGCAGGCGTCGCCAGGACGACCACCTGCGGGCTGCGGCTGGCGCACGCGGAACGGACCGCACACTCCGCGGCGGGCGTAGTATTACCCGGTGCGCCGGTGCGCCAACTCTCTCCTTCGACCTGGATCTTCCGATGCGCTTGCGGCATGCGCTGCTGTGGTGTGCACTGCTCCCCGCTCCACTGCTGGCCCAGGGCATGGGCGGGATGGGCGGCATGGGCGGCATGGGAGGCATGGGCGGTCGCAACGGCATGGGACAGACGCCGAGCCGCGCCGGCCTGCCGAAGTTCGCCACCGCCAAGGAGCTGGAGCACTACAACGCCGCCGATGCGCTGCTCAACGAACGTCGCAAGCTCAAGCTGACCGACGAGCAGGTGACACAGCTCACCACCCTGCGCGCGACGCTGTTCGAGCGGAATGCCGACCTGCAGGTGCGGTACGATTCGGTGCGCAAGAACTTCAAGGTGCCGAAGGCGCTCGAAGCCAACGCACCGTCGGGCGCCGAGCCACCGTCACCGCAGGAGATGCAGGTGCTGCGTGAGCAGATGCTGGCGATGATGGGCATCGCCGATTCGCTGATGGCGCGCCGTCCCGAACAGGTGGCGACGGTGCTGGCCGTGGTCGGCGACGAGCAGAAGAAGGACGCCGAGAGGCAGCTCAAGGATCAGAGCGAGGAGCTGCGCAAGCAGGTGCCGGAGCGGCCGCGCGGACGACGCTGACGGCGATGGGTGATCGGCCCCTGCGATGACGGAGCCGTCGCCGGCGTTGCGTGGTGGCGCGCCGGCCCGCAGGATCAGCGGATGATCTTGTACTTCTTCCGCTCACCCCAGCGCCGGCCGGTGAGCAGTTCGGCGGCGCGACTGAGGACCATCGTCCAGTCCTTCGCATTCCAGTCGGCTGGCTTGACGATCGGCGTGAAGGTCCAGTCCTGCGCCGCCACGATGTCGCGCATGATGGCGGGATGCGAGCCGGTGAACGGCCGCAGGCCGTACATCTGGCGGAACTGAAACGTCGGGTCTTCCGTCTTCTCGTCCCTGGCGCCGAAGTACCAGTAGTGGAAGCGCGCCATCTTGGTGCCCATCCGCTCCGGTGGCTTGGCCCACCCATAGTGCAGGATGCGCGCACCGCTGTGCACCACACGCGGCTTGTGATCCGCCACCATGAAGCTCTGCGCATCGCCGATGCTGCGGGCGCCGATGCCGTTGCGCACGATCCGCACTTCGTAGCGATACCAGTTGTGTGAGGTGGCGATCACGCTGAACGAGCCGTAGAAGTGCGTGTAGTCGAACAGCAGCGCCTCCACCTGCGTGTCGTCGCGCAACCGCTCGCAGGCGGCGCGGATCACCGGCAGGTCACGCTCGTGCACCACCTCGTCGGCCTGCAGGTAGAAGCACCAGGTGCCGCGACACATCGCCAGCGCCTCGTTGGTCTTCTCGGCCAGCATGTGGCCACCGCGGTTCCGGGTGCGATCCCACACCGTGTCCACGATGCGCAGCTTCGGGTCACCGATCGACGCGATCAGCTCCCGCGTGGCGTCGTCACCGGCGCCGACGGCCACGATGTACTCGTCGCAGATCGGCAGGATCGAGCGGATCGCCTCCACCACCGGGTAGCCCATCAGCACGGCGTTGCGGATCACGGTGAAGCCCGAGATCAGGATCGCGGGGTCGCGCGGTGTGGCGCCGGCGTCGGTGTCGGCGGTGGACGAAGTCAGGTCAGGCATGCGCCAAACGTACGCGGCGCACGGCGGTCAACGAACCACCGACGCGTGACCGCACACCGCTCAGGACTTCGGCGGCTTTCCGTCGGGGCGCGGCGACGGCGCGGGCGTGTCGTCCTTCTCGATCGCGCCCCAATCCTTCTTCGTCTCGCCGCGCGATGGGCCGCGGCGGAACTTCGCCGGGTCGGGTGGTGCGTTCGCCGGTCGCTTGCGTCCTGCCTTTCCACCTTTCATCACCCACCTCGCCGACTGTGGCCAGCCCTGCGGCACCGCGCCGTGCGGGGAAAACTACACCGGCCAGCCGCGGATCACGGCTGGTACAGGGCCAGTGCCGCCAGGCGCGATTCGATGCGCTGCATCATGGCCAGATACGGTGGCGCCCCGATGCCGCCGAACCGCGCGGTGAACTCCTCTGACGGCATGAACTCCGGCAGCCCCTCGATGGATGGCATGAATTGCGGCTCCGCCAGCCCCTTCGCCACCGCGGCGTGCAGCCGCGCCGGATCCTTGGTCGCGAGCTCACCGAACATCGTGCCGGCGCGATCGGCGGCCAGGTCCGCGAAGCTGAAGCCAGTGCCTCCGTGCGCATCGTCCAGCTCCTTCGTCTGCCCCACCGCATCCGACAGCGCGCCACCGCTCTGTGACGCGACCACCGCCGACACCAGGAAATGCTTGGCGAGATCGTCGCGGCCGGCCAGCGTCACGCGCCGGTATGGCGGCTTGGGGAAGTCGCTCGCGCGGCGCACCCAGCGCCCCAACCGCCGCTGCATGACGTACAGCGTGAGGATCGAGAACACGGCGCGGTGCTCGGCCACGGCGTCACCCGACGCCGCACGTGCCGACGCGCGTGCCAGCATGGGGACCAACAGTCGATCCAGTGGCAGCGAGCGTGCCCCCTGCTCCGCGACGAGGCGTGTCAGGTCGTCCTGCGCATGCCGCAACCGCTCCAGGTCGTCGGGTGGGACCAGCATGTCGCGCACCCGTGAACTGGCGCCCTTCTGCCACCGGTAGGCGATGCTCACGAACGTCGGCGTGAAAACCACCGCCTGCACCATCTCACGCGCCAGCGACAGCGGCACGTCGGAGCCAAGCCGGGCCAGCAGCAGTTGCGCCACCGGTTCGGCCGCGAACGCCGGCACCGGCAGCCGCCCCACACGCAGGCGCTCCACCTGGGGCAGCCCGTCCGCGTTGCTCAACGTGGCGTCGACGTTCAGCCAGCGGCCGAGAGGGTTTCCGGCCAGATCGATGGTGGCCTGCACGTCCGCCTCGCCGTCACGAAGCGTGACGCGCGTCACCGCGCGACGCCACCGTGAGGCCGCATACTGCGTCAGCAGCGTGAGATCGTTCTGCGTCAGCATCACCGTGCGCGGCGCGCCGTCCTCCGCACCGCGCGAATCATGGCGGGCCAGCAGGTTGCGTGCGCGTCGCACGTCGGCCACCGACACCTCGCCGGAGGTGGCCACGGTCGGCACGTCCTCCACCGCCAGCAGCAACGCGCCGATGCAAGCGACGATCGCGATCAGCAGCGTGATCGTCGCGACCCGCAACGCCACTTTCATCCGGTCATCAGCTGGCGAGCACGTACGAACAGCCGGCTTCCTGCGCGCGCAGCACGGCGAAAATGCCGTTCGGTTGCAGGATGACGCCCGGAATCAGCATGCTGCGGGCCTTCGTGTCTGCCGCAGCACGCTCGATCTTGTCGCGCGCCGCGATTTGTGACACCGCACCACCGAAGGTCCAGCCGCAGGCCAGCACGATGCCACCGGCCGCGATGAATCCGGGAATCGTGTTGGCCACCGCATCCGCCTTGGCACCGGCGGGTGCACTGCCGAGCGGATTCGTCGTCGCCCATTTGCGTCCACGGTCGTCGCGCATCTTGAGGCGCTTCCCCACTTCGTACTCCGACCAGAACGCATCGTTCATGGCCAGCATGAAGCCCAGGTGCCGCAGCACGATCACCGGCGACATCTCCGTGCGCGGCGCACCGTAGACCTCCTTGTACTGGTCGCACCAGGCGGTGGCGCGGTACAGGGCGGCACCACCCGCCACTTCCGGCGAGTCGAACGCCGCCTTGTACTTGCCCGTCACGCGCGACGTCCAGCTCATGTCCCACGTCTCGGCGATCGGTGCGTCGTGTGGCGACGCGTCACGATGGTCCGGCAGGCGTGTCAGCGGCACCAGTGACGGGCGACTGGCGACACCGAGGAGCGAGGCGCTCCCGAGCCAGCTGAGGAATCTGCGACGGGGGGACGTCATGACGGGCGCAAGTGAATGGCGACGGACGCGACGACCGGACGCCGGCGCGGCGACGGTCAGGACAATGGAAATCTACGCGTCCACCTGCCACGGCACAGTCGGTGTGCTGACATCACGCCGTCCGCTTCCGGTACTGCGACACCGCGAGGGCGAGAATCGTCACACCGATGACGCCCAGCGGCGCGAGCTGACGCCAGACGTCGCCCCACCCTGCCCCCTTCAGCATCACCGCACGCACCAGCGCGATGAAGTGCATCAGCGGATTGACCTGCGCGACGGCGCGAACCCAGGCCGGCATCGCGCGCACGGGCGTGAACAAGCCGCTCATCAGGATGTAGACCATGATCAGCGAGAAGGTCACGAACATGGCCTGCTGCTGCGTGTCGGAGACGGTCGAGACCCAGAGCCCCACACCCAGCGCGGCCAGCAGGAAGAGCGCCGCACCGGCGAAGAGGATCAGCGGGTTGCCCAGCAGGGGCACGTCGAATCCGAGAACCGCGATGCCGATGCCCACCGCGAATTCCACCAGTCCGATGATCCAGAGCGGCAGCAACTTGGCGGCGATGAACACCGACGGTCGGATCGGCGTCACGTTCAGCTGGTCCAGCGTGCCGGTTTCCTTCTCCCGCACGATGTTGAGTGCGGTCATCAAGGTGCCGATGAGCGTGATGAGCTGGACCAGGATCCCCGGCACCATGAAGCGTCGGTAGTCCAGTGAGGCGTTGAACCGGTTCCGCGTCCGCACGTCGATCTCCGGCACCGCCCGGGCTGCCGACGGGCGGACGGTGCCACGCCTGGCGCTCAGCTCCTGGCCGTATCGCGTCACGATCTCCATCGCGTACGATTGGATCACGCCCGCCTGCGATCCGTTCTCGGCATTCAGCACCAACTGCAGTGTGGCCGCGCCATCGCGCTGCACGTCGCGTGCGAAATCCGCTGGAATGACCAGCATCGCATTGGCCGAGCCGTCGAGCAGCGCGGCATCACCGGCTTCGGCAGTGGCCGTGAATCCTGCGACCGTGAAACGACCCGTGCTGGTGAAGTGCGTCAGCAGCCCGCGGCTGTCTGCGGTGCGATCCTGGTCCACCACCCACAGCTGCGAGCGCCGCACCTCGAACGTGGCGGCATTCGCGAGGACGATCAGCTGCAGCATCGGCATGATGAACAGCATCCGCAGGATCACCGGATCACGGCGAATCTGGAGGAATTCCTTCTGCAGCAGGACCCGGAGGGCGCGCCACATCAGGCCAGCCGCACCGAGGTGCGACGGACCGCGAGCACGAGCAGCACCAGCAGCATCACCGCCAGGATCAGCAGCTGCGGCCAGAGCAACGCCACGCCAGCGCCTTTCAGCATGATGCCCCGCACCACTTCGATGAACCACCGCGCCGGCACGATGTTGGTGAGCAGCTGCAGCGGGACCGGCATGCTGGCGATCGGGAAGATCAGCCCGGAGAGCATGGTGTTCGGCAGCATCGTGCCGCCAAGTGCGGCCAACATCGCCGCCAGCTGCGACGACGTCAACGCGGCGATCAGCACACCCAGTGCCAGGCCCACCAGCGAGAACAGCATGCTGGACGCCAGCAGCAACACCAGGCTGCCGCGGAATGGCACGTCGAAGACGAGGTAGGCGGCCAGCAACACCGTGGCCACGTTGGCCATCGCCAGTGCCAGATAGGGCAGCACCTTGCCGACGATGATCTGCCACGGCCGCAGTGGCGACACCAGCAGCACCTCGAAGGTGCCACGTTCCTTCTCGCGCGAGAGCGAAATGGCCGTCATCAGCGCCGTCACCATCGTCAGGATCAACGCGATGAGGCCGGGCACGAACAGGTTCACGCTCTCCAGCGTCGGGTTGAACCGCATCCGCGTGCGGACGTCGAGTCGCACATCGCTGGCGGCGGGTGTCCGCGACGCCTGCCACTCCCGCACGATCGCCTGCGCGTAGGTGCGCATGGTGGTCCCGGTGTTCGGGTCCATGCCGTCGGACACGACCAGCACCTGCGGCTGCTCACCCGGCGACAGTCGTGACGCCAGCCCCGGTTGCAGCACCACGCCGACGTCCACCGCGCCACGTCGGAACATCACGTCCAGCGAGTCGGTGCGCTGCGTCGCCGGCAGCAACTCGAATCGTCCATTTCCGGCAAAGCGCGCCCGGAGCCCCGCCGAGAGGTGATCCGGTGACGGCGCGACCACCAGGACACGCACCGCGCGGATATCGGTGCGCACCGCGAATCCAAAGAGGAGCAGCTGGGCCAGTGGCAGCAGCAACAGGATCGCCAGCGTCTGCCGGTCACGCAGCAGGTGCCGCACCTCCTTCCCCATGAAGGCGCGCAGCGTCCGCCACGCAGTACCCCTGGGTGGGAGTGAGACCGCCATCAGCCTGCACCCACCGTGGCGGTGCGCGCCAGCCGCACGAAGAGGTCATCCAGCGTGGCCACGTCGTGCGTCGCCTTCAGCGCCGCCGGTGTGCCCAGCGCCACCACCCGGCCGTCGACCATGATCGACACTCGGTCGCAGTACTCCGCCTCGTCCAGGTAGTGTGTCGTGACGAACACGGTCGTGCCGCGCGACGCCGCCTGGTAGATCAACTCCCAGAACTGGCGACGTGTGATGGGATCCACACCGCCGGTGGGCTCGTCGAGGAACACCACCGCCGGTCGATGCAGCAACGCCACCGAGAACGCGAGCTTCTGCTTCCAGCCCAGCGGCAGTGCACGGACGAGGGCCGTCACCGGAGGGGCGAATTCGAGTTCGCGCAGCATCGCCGCGCTACGCTCGGCGATGGTGGTCGCGTCCAGGCCGTAGATGCCGCCGTACAGGCCGATGTTCTCTCGCACGGTGAGGTCGTCGTAGAGCGAGAAGCGCTGGCTCATGTACCCGATGCGCTCACGCACGCGATCGGTCTCGGTGCGGACGTCGAAACCCGCCACCGATGCACTGCCCGACGTCGGCGCCAGCAAGCCGGTGAACATGCGGATGGCAGTCGTCTTGCCGGCACCGTTGGCGCCGAGGAACCCGAACACCTCGCCCGGCTGCACTTCGAACGAGAGGGCGTCCACCGCGGTGAAGTTGCCGAAGCGTCGGGTGAGATCGCGGGCGATGATGGCCGGACCGGCGACCAGCGCGCTCACGCGGCCGCCGGTTCCGTCGCCATCAGCTCCATGAACACGTCCTCGATGCCCGCGTCGATCGGTGCGACCTGCAGTTCGGTGATGCCAGCGACCGTGAGCGCCGCCTGCAACTCCGTCATCACCGACGGAACGCTGATCCCGATCCGTCGATCGCTGAAATGCACCGCCTCACCGAACGGGTACGCCGTCGCCGTGTGTGGATAGGCGCGCAATTGCTGCAACAGGCTGGCCCGCGGCGCACCGCGAACCGCGAACAAAGGGCGCGGGAATCGACGCCCCACCTGTGCCGGGGGATCGATGGCCAGCACGCGACCCTGCTGCATCAGCGCGATACGGTCGCACCGTGCCGCCTCGTCCATGTACGGCGTGGACGCGATGATCGGCAGCCCCGACGCCCGCAGCGCTGCCAGCAGGTCCCAGAACTCGCGCCGCGACACCGCATCCACCCCCGTCGTCGGCTCGTCCAGCAACAGCAACTCAGGCCGGTGCACCAGCGCACAGCAGAGCGCCAGCTTCTGCTTCATGCCACCCGACAACGCGCCGGTGCGCCGCGCCTTGAACGGCTCGATCTGCTGGTAGATCGGCTTGATCAGGTCGAACCCCGCCTCGAGCGTGGTGCCGAACACCGACGCGAAGAAGCGCAGGTTCTCTTCCACACTCAGGTCCGGATACAGCGCGAACCGCCCCGGCATGTAGCCCAGTCGTGGGCGGATGGCCCACAGATCGCGGACCACGTCGAAGCCGAGCACCGAGGCGCTGCCGCCGTCCGGCACCAGCAGTGTGGTGAGCAGGTGGAAGAGTGTCGTCTTGCCAGCACCATCCGGCCCCACCAACCCGAACAGCTCGCCTGCAGCGACGTCGAACGTCACCGCATCCAGCGCACGCGTGGCTCCGAACGACTTGCTGACCTGATGGACACTCACCACCGGTGCCGTCATGGATCGCGTCCAGCCACGGGTGTGGTGCCGAGCGTCACGTCGGCTGGCATGCCGATCTTCAGCGTACCGTCGTGATTCGCGACGCGCACCTTGATGGCGTACACCAATTCCCCACGTTCGTCGCGTGTCTGCACCGGCGTCGGCGTGAACTCGGCGCGCGTGGACACCCACGTGATCCGTCCGCGTGTCGGCCGCAGCGCAGCTTCGCCGCCGCTCACGTTCACCGTCACCAGGTCACCGAGCCGGAACGCCGTCAGCTGCGCGCCGGTGACGTACGCGCGCAGGGTGAGCGAGTCGAGATTGGCGATGCGATACAGCGGCTGGCCCGGTTGCACCACTTCGCCGGCACGTACGAACGTCACCAGCACGGTGCCCGCAACCGGATTGCGCTGTGAGGCGCGCCGGATGCGATCGTCGAGCGCCGCCACTCGTGCGTCGAGGCTGGCCAGCTCGGCGGTGGTTCGGTCCACCGCTGCGGCAGCGGCATCCACCTGCACCGCCAGCACGCGGGCGTCGCGCTCCACCTGATCGCGTTGCTGCGCGGTGGCCGCCTGCTGTGCAAACAGGCGATCGATGCGCGCGCGTGTCCGACCGGCGATCTCGCGCTGCACACGCAGGGATTGCCGCTGTTCCGACATCTCGGTCCGCTGCGCCAGCAGGCTGGCCCGCTGCGCCTGCACCTGCGCCCGCTCGAAGGCCAGCTGCACCGTGTCGATCACCCCCACGACCTGCGCCGCCTGCAGCTCCTGCCCGTCGCTGACGCTGAACCGTTCCAGTCGGCCGCCGGCTTCCGATGCCACCACCACTTCCTCCGCCTCGAACGTGCCGTACGCATCCGCCTGTGGCGCGCGGTCACAGGCAACGAGCGTGAACACGGTGGCGAGCGTCACGTGCAGCTGTCGATTCCAGCGATCAGGCCGTGGCATCAGCGGACCTCGCGTCCAAGTGTGGTGAGGTAACGCGCTCGTGACTCGAGCAGGCGGACGCGATGTTCGTCGCGATCGAGTTCCGCCTGCAGCCGCTCCGAAAGGCGCGTGACATAATCCGCCGAGGTCACCTCACCCTCGTCGTGCCGGAGCCGCGTCTCGGCGAGGATGCGCGTGCGCAGCGCGACGATGGTATCATCGACCGCCAGCGTCTGCTCCAGCGCCAGCATGCGACCACGTTCCGTGATCAGCGCACGACGCAGCGACTCGGTGAATGCCGCTTCGTCGCCGGCAAGCAACTCCACCTGCAACGCTTGCGCTTCGGCGTCCCGGCTGGTGCGCCGCCAGTTCCACAGGCTCCACTCGACCTGGACACCGGCCGTGGCATAGGAGTCGAAGGTTCGCCCAAGCTGATTCAGGCCAGGGCGTCCGTAGCCCGTGCGCGCCACCAGCGACACGCGCGGCAGGTCCTGCGCCAACGTCGCCGCGCGACGCGCATCGACCAGCGCTCGGCCGCGCTCGAACTGCGCGAACTCCGGCCGCGCACGCAGCTGCGCACTGTCTGCCGTCGTGAAGGTCTGCCCTGCACCGTTCGCAATGGCGGTGACGCCGCGCACCTGCAGCACCGCCGTGGCCGGCAGCGACGCGCCGGTGAGCGCTTCGAGCACCTCCACCGCCGCCCCCCGCTCGGCGAGCAACGTGTTGCGCGCCTGTCGGCGCCGCAGCAGTTCCGCCTCCAGCAGCAACACCTCGCTCGGCAGCGCGGTGCCCCCCGCCACGCGGCGTGATGCGAGTTCGTGACGCGACTCCAGCTCGGCGATGGTCGCCTCCTGCGTGCGGCGCTGGGTATCGCGCAGCACCACCGCAAAGAAGGTCTCGGTCACGAGCATGCGCTGTTGCCACAGCGTGGTCGCCACGCGCGCCGAGGCCTCCGCCTGCTGCGCGTTCTCCACCGCGAGCCGCCGAGCGCGCGTCGGGTCGAGGAGCGGCTGCCGCAGGCTGATGTAGCTGTCGTACTGATCGCGCGCCGGGCTGGGGATCGATGCGCCACCCGGCAGCATGGCGCCGATCGACGGGACGTCGGAGAGGTACTGCGCCGACGCCGTCGCATGCAGCGCGGGCCGGAGTTCGCTGCGAATGTTGCGCAGACGCAGCGCCGCCTGCCGCGCGATCACGTCCAGCTGGCCCGCACGGCGATCGGTGCGCTGCGCGGCCTGCTGCAGCACATCCAGCCACACCGTGTCACTGGCCTGCGCCCGCGCCTGGGTGACATCGCACGACAGCGCCGCAGTGAGCAGCACGGTGCCGGCGACGCGATGGCAGCGTCGAGTCATGGTCGCATCGCGTTGAGGATGAAGCGCGGCAGCTCCTCGCGCCGCTCCACCAGGAAGGCATCGAACGCGGCATCGTCGAAACCGAAGGCGCCGTTCAGCACCGGTCGCGCGAGGAACGGAAAGGCCACCAGCGCCAGTACACTGACCATGAACTGTCGCGACGACATGGGGCGCATCGTGCCCTGGCGCACGCGCTCCGCGATCAGCGCCTCGATGCGCGCGGTCATGGTAGTGGCGATGGCCGCTGGCGCCGTGCCGATCGCGCGCTGCATCAGTGCCTGGATCCGTTCCGGATGCTGGTGCGCCTCGGCCAGCAGGTAGGGCGGGATGAACGGCATCGTCCGCACGGCGTCGATGTAGCCGGCCACGAAGTGCTGCAGCAGTTGCTCGAGCGAGTCGCTGGCGCCGGGTGCCTGTGTGAGAGCCGCGACGAGGCGGCCGGCCGATTCGATGAACACTCGTTCGGCGAGCTGATCCTTCGTGCCGAAGTAGTAGTGCAGCAACGCCTGGTTCACACCGGCCTCGGCTGCAATCTCCTGCATCCGTGCGCCAGCGGTCCCGCGCTGAATGAAGACACGTCTCGCCGCATCGAGGATGCGTGATTCGGCGCCTGAGTCCTGACCGCCATCGGGCGGCGGCCGGCGGCGGCGCGGGCGAGGCTGTGGCGTTGAGCGTTCATCCATACCACAATGTTGATTATCTAGTTAATTAACGCAAGAGCGGATGACCAGGCTTCTCCATGGTCGTTGCGGCGCACGTCAGACTCGCGACAGGCGCACAACGAAAGCGCCCCACCGAGGACGAATCCTCGGTGGGGCGTTTCCTGTTCGTGATTCGTGGACCCGCCCGAAGGCAGGGTCAGGCCGACTCACGAACGGTGGTTAGTGACCCGAGCGGGTGACGTTTTCGGCGGCCGGACCCTTCTGGCCCTGCACCATGTCGAAATCGACTGCTTCGCCTTCGGCCAACGTCTTGAAGCCGTTGCCCTGAATCGCGGAATGGTGGACGAAGCAATCCTTCTGTCCATCAGCCGGCGTGATGAAGCCGAAACCCTTCGCGTCGTTGAACCACTTGACTGTGCCTGACATGCGCATTGCAATGCTCCTTTTCGTTTGTGCGGCTTTTTACCCGGAGCATGGCCTTTACGCCTGTTCCCGACAGATACTCACCACATCGAACTCGTGATCTCCCTCACGATGGGGTGCGGCCAGTTGGTCGCGTGGCATGAACATACACTCGCGCACGCCGCAATGGGGGCTTTCCTGAAAAAATCTTCAGGAGGCACCCGTTCCCGCCACCGAAGCCAGGATCGGAACATCCCACCCGACCGGCGCGCGGGGCGGCCCGGACGCCGCAGGCTGCGATCCCGACGCACAACACGACGGCGGCGGCGCCCGTTTGCTGAGCAGCGCGTCCGCGCCTCGCTTCCCCCACCACGGACTCATGTTCCCGACCCCGACCGCCCTGCCACCGCTCGCGCGCCGCCGCCGTGCACGCCTGATCGCCGCCGTCGTCGCCGCCGCCGCCACCGCACTCAGCGTCCCCTGCACCGCCACGGCGCAGAACGCGACGACGACCACACCGGTCAGCTTCGGCGACCTCGCCGCTGGCCCGTACAAGCGACTGGTGATCCGCGGCGCGATGGTGATTCCGGGTCATGGCGGTCCGCCGGCCGGGCCGTACGACATCGTCATCGAGGGGAACACGATCACCGAGATGATCGCCTTCGATCCCGTGGCCGCGGAGCGTCGCGGGACCACCACGCGGCCCACGGGCGATCGTGTGATCGATGCCGCCGGGATGACCGTGATGCCGGGCATGTTCGACCTGCATACGCACATCCGCACGCAGCCGATGCCGCTGAATTACGTGTATTACCTGAAGCTGGCGATGGGGGTGACCACGATGGTGCCGGCCAGCGATCGCGGCGTGGACAGCGCACTGACGCAGGCCGATCTCTCACGGCAGAATCGCGTGCTGGCACCGCGGCTCTACCCGCTGGTGAGCTGGGGCGGCGGCACGAAGTTCACGCGCGCCGAGATCGACGACCCGACGCGTGCACCGGAAGTGGCGAAGGCGATGGCGGCGCGTGGATTGCGCGTGATCTCGATGGATTCCAACGGCTGGAGCTACGACCTGGTGCGCGCCATCGCATCGGCCGCCAAGCCGAACGGTATGATCACCAGCTTCCACATTCCGCCCAGCACCACGGCGGTGGTGAACGCGGTGCAGGCGGCCTGCGCGGGCGTGACGATGATCGAGCATCACTACGGCTACGCCGAGTCGGCGCTGCCGCACACCGTGCAGGACTTCGGCCCCGAGTACAGCTTCGGCAACGAGAACCAGCGGTTCCGCTACGCCGGCAAGGTGTGGCAGGAAGCCGATCGGGCGAAGTTGCTGGGTGCCGTGGCCGACTCGATGGTGAAGTGTGGCGTGACGATGTTGCCGACGCGTGTGGTGTACGAGGCGAATCGCGACGCGGTGCGTGCCATGAGCCTGCCCTGGCATGCGAAGTACACCCATCCCGCGCTGTGGAACTGGAACCTGCCCAATCCCGCCAACCACGGTGCGTATCACGTGGAGTGGACGTCGGAGGACGAGTACAACTGGACGTTCGCCTATCGCCTGTGGGGTGACCTGATTGGCGCCTTCCATGCCAAGGGTGGCAAGGTGGCCTTCGGCACCGACGACTCGTACATCTGGGCCACGCCTGGGTTCTCGACCGTGCGTGAGGCGCAGTTGATGCGCGAGACGGGCATGCATAACCTCGAGGTCCTCAAGGCGGCCACGCTCACCAGCGCCAACACCCTCGGCGTGCCGAAGCTCGGCCTCGTGCGGCCAGGCTACCTCGCCGACCTGCTGCTGGTGGACGGCAACCCTGCCGCCAACCTGAAGCTGCTCTACGCCTTCGGCGACCTGGTGAAGGCGCCCGACGGCACCATGCGCCGCACGCGTGGCATCGTGCACACGATCAAGGATGGCATCGTGATCGAGAACGCGAACCTGATGCGCGACGTCGAGCGCATCGTGCGCGACGCGAAGCGCACCATGCCGATGGATTCGGTGCGTGCGCCGTGGGTGGTGGACGGCGCGAAGCCCTGAGTGGGCGCCTCGTCGCCGTCGCGGATCACCGCGCAGGCGGCGGAGCGACGCCCGTCGGAATGCGCGTGCGGATTGCCACCGACCACAGGAAGTCAGTCTTGGTGACGGTCGAGAACCACCGCTCTTCCGCGCCGCTCATGTACGCGGCGGGATAATACGGCGGCGGCGCGATGGAGTAGCGACGCACTCCCATCGAGTCGATGACGGTCGTGTCCTTCCAGGCCGCCATGCGATGGCAGGTCATGCAGTTCGTTCCGGGACCGAACCAGCTCAAGGTGTCGGCAGCGCGGGTATTCGGCGGCACCGGTTTGCGCTTCGTGACGATCTGGCCGGAGAGGCTGGTCTCGAGGTACGGGTTGTATGCGATCACCGGCGTGCCCTGCTGCTTCGCGCTGGCCGGTGTGGTCATGAAATACGCCGTCGTCATCTGGTAGTTGTTCCAGGGTGCCCCGATCGACGCCGGCCGGTCGCGTCCCAGTGAATCATTGGGGAATGGTGACCACCAGAACGACTGCCAGGTCCAGTTCACGATCTCCTTGCCGGTGACGTGCATCGCGACCAGCAGCCCGAGGTTCCCCGGACGGACCATCGCCAGAATCGAGGCCTGGTCGGTCTGGCTCGCGGTGCCGATGTCGTCGCCATTCTCCGCCGCGAAGGCCGAGAAGTTCGCCGAGTCGGCCGCCGAGATGACGTGCGCATGGAAGCGATCGAGTGTCACCACCGGATACATCGTCGCGCCACCGGGGCAATTCAGCACACCCTTCCCGCTGGCCAGCGGTCCCTTCAGCGACCGCGTCGGATCCACGATCACGTATTGCTTCCACGTCACCGCCACCGGATTGCGGCCTGCACTGCCGGTGGCAACCGGCGAGTCACCGTTCCAGTACGGCAGGCAGCTCGGTTGGGAGCCGCTGACGAATTGGAACACCGGCTTGAGAACGATCGAGAGCGCGTCAACCGAATCCTGCGACACCAGCACCTGGCGCTGAGCGATCGGTGTGTTGTTGCGGGTGAACGTCTGATTGATGCGCTGCATCACGGCGTAGTCGGCCAGCTGCCGAGCGACGATGTACTTGGCCGTGCTCTGCGTGAAGCGATTGAACGAGAAGGTGCGCTCGGCAGGATTCACGGGAATCGACCCGCCCTCGAAGCGACGGTTGTGGTGTGCCTGGCGTGGAATCTCGTACGGACGGCGCAGCCGCGCGCGCGGGATCACCAGCTTGGCTGGATCGCCACCTGAGGCGGCGAGGAGCGGGGCCGCCTGTGCGCTGTCCATGAACACCTCGTTGCCCGCGAACCACGTCTCCCACACCGGCACGCGGCTGCCCGCAACGGCCGGCGACGTGATACTGGCCCACAGGTCCCAGCCATGCTGGCGAATGTGCGCCGTATCCGTGGCATCGATCCAGCCCTGGATGACCCCGGGTCCCGACGGAAAGGAGCCGATCGACGGCGGATCGACGTACGGCAGTGAATCGTCGGGTGCCGCGGCGGATTCCCGTGGCGACGCCGGACGGCTGCAGCTCACACCCATCGCCAGCGCCAGCACCGCGAACACCACCCGCCGACCAGTCTGCGTGCCCTGCATCGCTGCTGCCTCCCTGCGTGCTGCGGTGTGGAAAGGAACCAAGAAACGCTACGGCAACCGCAGTTCCTTCAGGATCGCCTCGTACCGCGGATTGCCGCGCAACGCCTCGAATCCCGGTGCCCGCAACTGCGCCAGTTGCGCCTCGTTGAGTGTGAGCCCGCGCTCCAGCGCGGCCATCGCGCGTGGCACGTCACCAAGGATGCTGTAGAGCCGCGCCAGCATCACCTGCGGCACCGGAGCGCGAGCGGCCCGTGCCTCGAGTCGGGTTGCAATCGCCACCGCCGAATCCCGCTGGCCCGCCAGCGCATAGACCTGTCCGAGAAACGTCTCGACCAGCACGTTGTCGGGGGCCAGTGCCACCGCACGGCGCCCCTCGGCGATTGCCGAGTCACGCATGCCGCTGCGCGCCAGTGCGATGCCATACCAGGCATGCGGGAAGTAGTAGTTCGGCGCCACGGCGATCGCCTGTTCGAGCGATGGACGCGCCTCCGCGAACCGTCCCGCCATGATCAGCGTCAGCCCGGGCCCCTGCGCCATCACCGGTGACTCGCGGTCGAGGTCCCGCGCCCGATTCGCCATCACCAGCGCCGAGTCGAACTGGTGCAGGCCCTGGAGGAAGATCGCGTAGAAGTAGTACGTCGTCGGATACGAAGCGTCGAGTGCGATGGCGCGCTGGTATTCACGATCCGCCGCGGGCCAGTCGCGATCCAGGAACGCGATGTTCGAGGCGTAGGCGGCATGTGCCTCGGCGTTCTGGTCATCGAGGGCCAGCGCGCGCTGCGCGGCCCGCTTCGCCGCCTGAAAATTCTCGCCGGGGCGACCATAGAAATTCAGGCCGATGACCGTGTACGTGTCGGCCAGGCCGGCCCACGCCGACGCATAATTCGAGTCGCGCGCGATTGCCTGCTGAAAGTACGACACCGCCTGCTGCAGCGAGGTGGCGGTGCGTGTCCGCCAGGCGTGGCGACCGCGCAGGTAGAGTTGATAGGCTTCGTCGTCCGAGGTCGGTGCGCGGACCAGACGGGGACGGTTGCTGACGCCCAGCAGCTTGAGGCTACCCGCGATCTGCTGTGCGATTTCCTCCTGCACCGCGAACACGTCGCGCAGGTCGCGCAGGAAGCGATCCTGCCAGAGCACGGAGTCGGTGCGCACGTCCACCAACTGCGCCGTCACCCGGAGCTGCGTGCCCTCCCGGCTGATGCTGCCGGTGAGCACCGAGCCCACGTTCAGGCGCTGCCCGATTTCGGAGGTGGTGAGCGCCGTGCCCCGCAACGCATATGACGAGGTGCGCGCGGCCACGCGCAACGTAGGCACTCGTGACAACGCCGTGAGCAACTCGTCCGCCATGCCGGTGGCGAAGTATTCCTGGTCACGCGCCTGGCTCACGTCATCGAACGGCAGCACCGCGATCGACTTCAGCGCCGTGCTGTCGGTGATGGCGACGCCGCCCGCCTTCCCCGCACGCCATCGCATCACGCCGAATGCGCTGACGGCCACCACCGTTGCGGCCACCGCCACCATCCAGATGCGATTGCGCGACGGAGCTCGCGTGGCCGGCACGATCGCTGGCGCGGCTGCCGTCTGCGCCGACGTGGCCTGTGTTGCCAGGTACGGCGTCGACCCCGACTGATACGCCTCACCACTGGTGGTGCTGACGCTGCGGGCCCGCTGCAGTGCCTCGGTGAATTCCACCGCCCGACCGAAGCGGTCACCTGGTGACTTCGCCATGGCCATCGCGATGGCCTCATCCATCGCCTGCGAGATCGAAGCGCGCAGCCGCCGCACGGGAGGCACGGGATCCACGGCATGTTTGGCCATCACCGATTGCGGCGACGGCCCCGTGAAGGGCGGCTCACCGGCGAGCATCTCGTACACCAGGCAACCCAGCGCGTAGATGTCGCTGCGCGCGTCGATCGGGCCGGTGCTCGCCTGCTCGGGGCTCATGTACAGCACCGTCCCCACGGCAATGCCGGTGCGCGTGAGCGAATCCAGCGTGGACCCCTCGCCGATCAGCTTCGCGATGCCGAAGTCCGTCACCACTGCCGTGCCGCCCGCGAGCAGAATGTTCTCCGGCTTGATGTCACGGTGCACCACGCCGAGGGAATGCGCGTAGTCGATCGCCAGCGCCACGTCGTGCGCGAGTCGCAACGCCTCGTCCACCGGAAGCTGACGGTGCGATCGCAGGTGATGCCGCAGCGTGTTGCCACTGATCGCGGGCATCACATAGAACAGCAGGCCATTCGTCTCGCCGGCGTCCAGCAGCGGGACGATGTGCGGATGGTTCAGCTTCGCCGCCAGCGCGATCTCCCGCTCGAACCGCTCGGCGCCGACCGAGAAGCCGATTTCGGGGTGCATGACCTTGATCGCCACCATGCGATCGTACTTCAGGTCCTGCGCCAGGAAGACCTTGGCGGCGCCCCCCTCACCCAACGCCTCACGAACCGCGTAGCGGTCGTCGATCATGCTGCCGATCAGGGACTCGAATGCGTTCCGACCCTGCTCAGTCATGCACGACCTGGTAACCGTGGATTTCCACCTGGCCCTTGTTGCGGGGGCTGCTGAAGCCGTCGCCCACCGGCGTCACCAGCGTGACGGTCAGCGCGCCGTCGATCGGCATCGGGAGCCAGAACGCCTGCGAATTGAATGCGGCCGCAGCATCCTGCTTGGCACCGACGCCGATCAGCGAGAACCAGTTCTGCACATCGGGCGCGGCCTGCACCGCCATGTGCCAATAGCCCATCGCGGCGTTGACGCCTTCCAGGGCGCACCACGCGAACACCAGGAGGCCCGTGGCGCCCGCCGCCCGCAGCGCTGGCGGCACCGGGTAGCGCACCGTGCCCTGCGCCATCGGTAAATTTCCGAGTACGGCAACCTGGCCGATCGGCGCCCACGGTCGCACGGTGCCCGCGCACATCCCGCCGTCCAGATTGCCTCCTGATCCAAGAGCGTCAGAAGCCGGTGGTTCTGCCGGCACGGGGAATATGTGGCGAGGTCGGGCATGAGGCGAGTCGGTGGCGCCGTGGCCGCGTGCATTCCGGACCGATTGTGCTATCGTGCGACAAGGTTGCCACGTTCCGCCCTCCCCGACCCTGAGGCCCCCGTGACCGCTCCCGTGAATCGCCGTCAGTGGTTGATCTCCACCGGGCTCGCCGCCGGCTCGACCGCGCTCCTTCCATCGTGGCTTCCGGCACTGGGCGTTCCCGGCACACGCCGCGGCTCGTATCACGACGCCCTGCTGGACATGGAAGCGGAAGCCACCGCACGTCGCGCGGCGGCTGGCCTGGTGCGACTCTCGGCCAACGAGAATCCGTTCGGTATGTCGCCGAAGGCGAAAGACGCGATCGTCGCCGGATGGGCCGAACACAGCCTGTATGGCGTGCCATCGGCCGATGCGCTGCGCAAGGCGTTCGCGAAACATGTCGGCGTCGATCCGTCGAACGTGCTGATCACGCAGGGATCCAGTGAGACCCTCGCCGTCACCGCGCTCGCCTACAACCTGCAGGGTGGCGAAGTGGTGACGCCCTGGCCCACGTTCGAGGGCCTGCCGGGGTACGCCGAGAAGATCGGTGCCACGGTGCACAAGGTGCCGCTCACGGCGACGATGGGGCACGACTTCGAGGCGCTCGACACGCGCATCACCAACGCGGTCAGCCTCGTCTTCGTCTGCAACCCGAACAACCCGAGCAGCACGCTGGAAGGTGATGCGGCAATCCGCCGTTTCGTCAGTGCCACGCAGCATCGCACGCCGGTGCTGGTGGACGAGGCGTATCACGATTTCGTGGACGACCCGACGCATACGTCTCTGGTGGACCTGGTGCTCAAGGGCGAGAACGTGATCATCTCACGCACCGCATCCAAGCTGCACGGCATCGCCGGACTGCGCGTCGGCTTCGCCATCGCCCGCCCCGACATCGTGCAGCGGCTACAGCGCTTCATGACCGGCAATCCGAATGCGTTCGGCATGCAGGCCGCCATCGCGTCGCTGGCCGACACGCAATACCAGGAGTTCGTGAAGGCCAAGAACCGCGAGGGGCGCACACTGCTGACGACGGCGCTGAAGTCGATGGGGCGCACCGTGGCACTGTCGCACACCAACTTCGTGTTCTTCGACGCGGGCATGCCGGTGGAACGGGTGCAGGCGGCGATGCGCGCCAGGGGATTCCTCGTCGGACGGCGGTTCCCGCCCTACGATACCTGGTGCCGCGTCAGCATCGGGACGCCGGACGAGATGCGCAACTTCGTCGCCGCACTGCCCGAGACGCTGCGCGTCTGAGCGCCGCTACTTCGCCGTCTCGCGCGCGTAGGTGATGCGTCCGCGCGAGACGGTCAGCCGCACCTGGCCACGCAGCAAGTCGGCCGGTGCGGCACTGCGGAATGGATCGACATCCAGCACCGTCAAGTCGGCCCGTCGGCCCACGGCGATCGTGCCGGCGTCCCGTTCGTCGAAGCCGGCGAACGCGCTCCACGACGTGTAGCCGCGCACCGCCTCTTCCGCCGTCATCCGCTGGTCGGGATACCAGCCTTGGGGCGGCGCGCCAGTCGTGTCCTGCCGCGTGATCGCCGAGTGCAGTCCGTAGAACAGGCTCCAGCCGGAACCCGGCAGGTCGGACGAGAACACCAGCGGTGCACCCGCGCGTCGCAGGCTGCGCCAGGCATAGGCGCCGGTGATGCGTTGCGCGCCGAGCCGCTGCTCGGCCCAGCCCTTGTCCTCCACCGCATGCGGTGGCTGCACCGACGCAATCACACCCAGCGACGCGAATCGTGGCATGTCCCCTGGCGACACCACCTGCGCATGCTCCACGCGGTGTCGCAGGCCACGCGCCTGGGGTGCGGCGCGCATCACGGAATCGATGAAGTTCAGCGTGGCGCGATTGCCGGCATCACCGATGGCGTGGATGCCGACCTGGAAGCCCGCCGACATGGCGTCGCCGACCACGCTGCGATTGAATCCGTATGCCCCACCGCTGATGCCGCGGTGGCCCGGGCGGTCGGTGTAGTCGGCCAGCAGCTGTGCGCCGCGAGAGCCCAGCGCACCATCGAAGTAGGCCTTCACCGACTTCACCACCAGTGAGCCATTGGCCGACACGAACGGCCTCCGCGCGATCCACTGCCGGATCAGCGCCGAGTCGCGGCCGCTGAGCATGGCGTACACGCGCACCGGCAGTGAATCGGCGGCGGCCAGGCGCTCGAAGGACGCCATCACGTCCGGTGCCACACCCGCCTCGTGCACGCCGGTGTAGCCCGCATCTGCCATCACATGCAGCGCGCGCAGCACCTGTGCATCACGCTGCGCCGGCGACGGGGCCGGCACGGCGTCGTCCAGCAGGGGCACGGCGCGATTGAGGACCAAGCCGGTCGGCTCACCGCTGGCATCGGTGCGGATCTCGCCACCGGTCGGCGCGGTGGTGTTGCGCGTGATGCCGGCCTGCTGCAGCGCCAGATCGTTCGCCCACGCCGCGAAACCGTGCAGGCCGCGCATCACCACCGGGTGGTCCGGGACGCGCGCCGACAGCAGTCGGCGATCGGGATAGTGGTTGGCCCACGCCCCTTCGTCCCAGCCCACGCCCACGATCCACTCCCCTTTCGGCACCGTCCGCGCGCGCTCCACGATCCGCTCCACAGCCTCGGCTTCGGTGGCGAGGCCGGTCAGGTTCACGCGATCCAGCGACTGCCCCAGTTCCGCCACGTGCGTGTGCGCATCCACGAAGCCCGGCAGCAGCACGGCACCGGCGAGGTCGATCACGCGCGTACCGCTGCCGCCCAGCGCCCGCGCGCCGGAGTCGCTGCCGACGTACCCGATGCGACCGTCGCGCACGACCACCGCGGTGGCGTCGTGGTGCCAGCCCGAGGTGGTGTCGTACGGCGCCGTCGGTGACGGCACCCCGTCGCGCGATGGCTCGGGCCACGCCAGCGTGTAAACGTGGGCGTTGACCAGCACCAGGTCGGGACCGGTGGGTGCAGGCGCCGCACGGGTGCAGGCGCCAAGGAGCGTGATGGCCGCCAGCAGGCGCAGGGGGCGCGACGTGGGATTGAGCCGGTGCATGCTGCGAAGGTAGTGTTCAGCCGCGGCGTCGCGCACTGGCGAGGGCGCCCAGGATCGAGGCGGCGCAGGGGCTCTCGTCTTCGCGGGGTGGCGACCGGCATGACGGCAACGGTGGAGTCGGGCATGCCGCGCAGCCTGCCGGTGCGTCCGGTGATGGCGGTGATCGACGACGAAGTGGGCGCACTGCTGCGCGAGGCAGCTGCGGGCAGCCAGCTGGCAGTGGATGCCTTCGCCGCGTGGCATTCGGAGTCCGGCGACCTGTCGCAGGTCACCATCGACGATGCCCGCCAAGTGATCGCACGCAGCTATCAGGCGCCGTACTGGGAGCGTCTGGTTGAGGCGGTGCAGCTGGCCGATGCCATCTGGCGCGACGATCTCGACGCGGTGACAGCGCTGGTGACACACAATCCCGCGCTGCTGCACGAGCCTGTCCTGATCCGCACCGACAGCAACTGGGGCGCCCCCCTGTCGTACACGGCCAACCTGGGCCACCATCGCATCCTGGCGTTCCTGTACCACGCCGGTGCCACCGATCTCGATCATGCGCTGCAACGCGCTGCCCTGCAGGGCCAGGTCGAGACGGCGAACCTCCTGCATCAGTGGCTCGGCACACCCAAGCCACCGGACGATTCACTCGGCGGGCCCGCCTACACGCTGAGCGTGGGCGGGACGGAGCTGCTGCTGCATCTTGGCGCTCGTGCGGTGGACGAGCGAGGCGCGCGCCTGGCGCCAGTGGAGGTGGTGCTCAGCACCGACTCGCGGAATCCGCCAGCCAAACACGCGATCCTGGAGATGTACGCCGCGCACGGCGTGCAGCTGCCCGACACCGCACCGATGGCACTGCATCGCGGACGGATCGACCTGCTCGAGCAGCACCTGGCGCGTGATGCACGGCTGCTGCAGCGCCGCTTCCGACATGTCGAGATCTTCCCACCGGCGATGGGATGCGTGCACGCCGTGGACGCGACGATCGGCACGCCGCTGGACGGCACCACGCTGCTGCACATGGCCATCGACTTCGACGAGATGGCGATTGCCGAGTGGCTGCTGGCGCAGGGCGCCGACGTGAACGCGCGAGCGACGGTGGGTGCGAGCGGGTTCGGTGGCTACACCCCGCTTTTCTGCACGGTGGTGTCTCAGCCGAATTTCTGGATGAACTATCATCAGCGCGGGCCCTTCACGGCGCCGTTCACCGCGCTGCTGCTGCGGCACGGCGCCGAGCCGAACCTGCGTGCCTCGCTGTGGAAAGAGTTGCACCCGGGCTACGACATGCCTGGACGGTACGAGTATCGCGACGTCACCGCGCTGTCGTGGGGACGACGCTTCCATGCGCCGATCTTCGTCAGCGAGCCAGCCATGGCACTGATCGAGGCGGCGGGCGGCATCGAATGATCGATCACCCATACGGATCCCGCTGATGTCGGCACTCTTCGCCAAGATGAACCTGAAGGACCAGACCGCGATCACCGTGCTCGATGCGCCGGCGTCGTTCGAGCCCGCGCTGGCGGAACTGGCCGGTGTGACAGTGGCACGCGCGGTGAAGAAAGGCACACCGGTGCAGTTCGCGCTCGCCTTCGCCACCACGCAGACGGGGCTCGACACATCGTGTGCCGCGCTGACCAGCGCCGCGGATGGTGATGCGATCATCTGGATCGCCTATCCGAAGGGCACGTCGAAGCGCTACAAGTGCGAATTCAACCGCGACAGCGGCTGGACGGTCCTCGGCGCCGCCGGCTTCGAGCCGGTGCGCATGGTGGCGATCGTCGAGGCCTGGTCGGCGCTGCGCTTCCGGCGCACGGCGCACATCAAGACGTTGAAGCGCCCAGCGGCAGCGTCGATCTCCGCCGAAGGGCGGAAGCGTTCCCGCGGCACGCGCTGACGCGGCAGCAGTGCGTCAGGGTAGGATTCAGCTCCATCACGTCTCCCGCCCGTAGCCACCGCATGCTGAACTCCACCCGAGTCTCCGACGCCAGCGCCGCATTCCTCGCCATCACCGGCATGCTGCTGCTGTTCGCCTCGGAGGAGATGTTGCCGAACGTGGTCACCGGCTTCCCGCCGGCCGTAGCCTGGATCGGCGAGCTGGTGGCGTCGGGCTGGCTGGCGATGGCGATCCTGAACTGGGCCAATCGCAAGGCATTGCTGGGCGGCGTCTATGGCCGGCCCGTGGTGCTCACGAACATGCTGTTCTACTTCACGACCCTGATGACGTTGTCGCGGCTGGTCGCCAGGCAGGTGGTACCGGTCGGCGCGTTCTACCTGCTGGTGCCGATCGCCATCTTCACGGTGATCTACGCGCGCCTGCTCTATCGCGGACCACTCGGCAACGACCAGGAACGCTTCGGCAACGCGGCCTGAATCGCCGCACGCGTCCGGTCGCGACGCCATCAGCCCTGTGACGACACCGGCAACCTGACCACGAACTCCGTGCGTCCCGGCCGCGAGCCGGCGACTTCCACCGTACCGTCGTGCATCTCCGCGATGCGGCGGGTGATGGCCAGCCCCAGGCCCGCACCGCTGGTGGCCGTCGTCTCGGATCGCGACCGCGCCGAATCCACGCGATAGAACCGCTCGAACACCCGCGACACGGCATCCGGTGGGATGCCCGGGCCGGTGTCACCCACGCTCACCTCGCAGCGGCCCTCGTGCAGCCGCATCGTGACGTCCACCATGCCCCCGCGCGGTGAATGCTTGATGGCGTTGTCGAGAAGGTTCAGCAGCAGCCGGCCGAGCAGGTCGGCGTCGCCGGTGAGCGGCGCCTCGACGACATCGTGGACGGCGATCTCCACGCCGCGCTCACTGGCCACCGAGCGCACGGCTCGCGTGGCCTCCTGCACCAGTTCCTCGAGATCCAGCGACTCGCGCCGCATCACCAGGTGTCCCGAATCGGCCCGCGAGAGCAGGAACAGGTCGTCCACGATGCGTGTCAGCCGCCGTGCCGCATCCTGGATCACGCCCACCGACTCGCGGTATTCCGCCTCGCTGCGGTGTTCGCGCGACAGCGTCACGTCGGCCTCGGTGCGCACCACTGCCGTGGGCGTACGCAACTCGTGCGAGGCATCGGTGACGAACCGTCGCTGCTGGTCGAACGATGCCTCCAGCCGGTCGAGCAATCCGTTCACCACGCGTGCCAGGCCCACCAACTCATCGCCGCCGCCAACGGGCAACCGTTCGTGCATGTTGCTGGCACTGATCACCGCAGCTTGCGCCGACATTGCCGCTACCGGCGCCAGGCTGCGACGTGCCAGCGCCGAGCCTCCGAACGCCGAGACGAGCAACAGTCCTGGGATCGCCACCAAAAAAATGTCGCGCAACCGCGCCAGCACCTCGTCGATGTCGCGCAGTGAGTAGGCACCGGTGAGCGTGAAGCGCGTGCGGTCCACCGGCAGTGGGCGCGACAGGATGCGGTAGGCATCCGGACTGCCCTGCACCGTCAGCGCCTGCGACTCGGCGAGGTTGCGGGTGCGCACCACCGCCAGCAACCGCTGCTCCACATCGACGGACGGACGGCGGCTGGTGCTCAGTTCCTCGGACGTGCCGCCGGTGGCGTTCATCACCACCAGCCGGCCGGTGGAGTCCAGGATCGCGATGTTGAGGTCGCGGAACTTCACCTCCGTCACCGCCGTCTGCATCGCCTGCACCACGCTCATCGACGCGCGACGCTCGGCGAACAGTTCGCGGGCGAACGCGGTCAGCGCATCATCAATGAAGACGTCGGTGCGTCGCTCGAGCGTGCGCTCGACCACGAGGTACGACGCGGCCGCGAAGAGGATCAGCGGGACGGCCAGCAGCACGGTGTACCAGAGGGTGAGCCGGGCCCGCAGTGTCGTGGGCTTCACGCGTCAGTCGGTACGACGCACACCACGCCGGCGCGCCGGTCGCGGCACATCGGATGGGGCTGACGTCGCGGCCGACACCGGCGGTGGCTGGAGGATGAAGCCGGTGCCACGCAGCGTGGTGAACATCGGCATCGCCTCTCCATCGTCCAGCTTGCGGCGGATCCGGCTGGCGTAGACGTCGATGATGTTCGAGTAGGTGTTCTTCGGGTCGTCCCACACCTGCGCCATCAGGTCGGCACGGCTCACCACCTTGCCCGCCTGTCGCGCCAGCAGCAGCAGGAACGCGAACTCGGTGGCGGTGAGTGTGATCTCGCGCTCACCGCGCCGGACCGTGTGGCGCTCGGTATCGATCACCAGGTCGCCCACCGCCACCACCGCCGTGACGACGTCTGCGCTTCGTCGGGTGAGCGCCCGGAGCCGGGCCAGTAACTCGCCGAAGTCGAACGGCTTGGTCAGGTAATCGTCAGCACCGGCGTCGAGGCCGGCAATCCGATGCTCGACGGCGTCCAGCGCCGTAAGCGTCAGGATCGGTACCCGGTCGCCACGCGCCCGGATCGCGCGGCAGACATCCACGCCGGTCATTCCGGGCAACAGGACGTCCAGAACGATCGCATCCCACGGCCCCTGCTCGGCGAGGCCGAGTGCCGCCGTGCCGGTGGCCGCCTGCTCGACGTCGTAATGCGCCTCACGGAGTCCCCGGGTGATGGAGGTGCGGAGGGGACGGTCATCTTCGGCGAACAGGAGGCGCATGCGCGGAAACTACGCGCCGGACGCGTCCGGTTCGACCGGGATGGGCACTTCCAGCGGAGCTTGGCATTCCGACTGTCAGGGGTCGGAGCCACCGGGCGCCAGGGAATAACTGGCACTGACGATGCGTCTCCCCCTCCAGCCACAATCGTTCCCGACGCTGGGAGCGACCGGCTTCGTTTCCTCTTGCAGGAGCTGTTGCTCATGACACTCGTACGATGGACCCGCGGTCTCTCGCTCGCCGCCGCGCTGGCGGTGATGAGCACCGCGGCCGGTGCACAGACGTGGACCGCGAGCTTGAATGGCGCCAATGAGTCGCCGCCGGTGGCATCGATGGGCATCGGGTCCGCCACGTTCACGCTCACAGGCAACGTGCTGCGGATCCAGGGGTCGTTCTCCGGGCTGAACGGCCTCACGACCGCATCGCACATCCACTGTTGCACTGCAGCGCCACTGACCGGCACGGTCGGCGTGGCCACCACCACACCCACCTTCCCCGGCATCCCGCTGGGCGTCAGCAGTGGCGTCTTCGACTTCCTGCTCGACCTGGATGCTGCCGGATCGTTCAACCCGGCATTCATCACCGCCAACGGTGGAACGACGGCCGGGGCTCGCGCACGCCTGCTCGCCGGCATGAACAGCGGCAGCAGTTACCTCAACATCCATTCCACCACCTCGCCCGGTGGCGAGATCCGCGGCTTCATCCTGACGCCGGTGCCGGAGCCGTCGAGCGTGTTGCTGATGGGCGCCGGCATGTTCGGCCTGGTCGTGTGGTCGGTCCGTCGGAAGTCGCGCGCGACCTGATTCTTTCGCGAGTCGGTCGCACGTCGTCTTGCCCACTACGGCGGCGTACCGGACACGGTACGCCGCCGCGGTGACTGCGCGGAGGTCAGCGCAACGTGGTCTCGCGAGACGATCCGGAGATCACGCCACGAACGCGCATCACGGCGCGGCGCACCACACGTCCTTGCGATCCAGGCGCGCATTGGCCTGCCACGCCTTCGGCGCCAGCACCGATCCCCGCTTGCGTACTTCCGGCGGCGGCTCGGTGAATTCGTAGACCAGCAGCTGTTGCAACTCGGCTGGCGTGACCGGCACCATCCGTCCCCGCGGCTGCCGGACGCGATTGACGGCGCAGACCTTGTCGATCACCGAGAGCCCATCGGCGATGTCGAGGAACGACGTGACCATGTCCACGCCCTCCACGCTGCGCAGCGTGCGCGGCAGGCGATCGGCGCGACTCATCGAGAGTGTCATGCGCCGCAACTGGGACGTGGCGCTGTCGAGATAGAAGCTGCCGTTCACGTCAGGCGACGAGAGGCGGTCGGCCGCGCGCACATCCAGGCGCATCCACGTTTCGTCGTGCTCGCGTGTCGTCCCGGCGTAGGTGAAACAGTGGTTGCGCACGAACGGCTCGCCGGCGAGGTCCGTGATGGTCGGGATCACCATCGTGAACTCGTTCGCGCCACGCCCGTCCGGCACGCGTGCGACGACCTTGCCCGGAGTGTATGCGGTGAGCCTCGCGCTGCGCACCAGCAGCGTGTCCACCCGCTGCACCAGCATGTCGCGCTCGCCCATCTCGCCCACCGCGCGGATCTGCAGGTAGATGAATGGATACTGCGACGCCAGCAGGCGGTAGCGATCGGCGTTCTCGCGCAACAGGCCAAGCAGCGTGTAGGCGGTCGGATCGGCGCGTTCGTCCGGCGCCCCCGGCCTGGGACAGGCGGTCAGCGCGCGCACCGTGGTCTGCGCCAGCCGCACCGGGATCTGCTGCAGGGTGACGTCCAGCGCTGCGGTGGCTGCCGAGTCTACCTGCACCTGGCTGCGGAACGGGAGGTAGCCGATCCGTCGCACCACCACGTCGTGTTTACCCACCGGCACCGACCCGAGGGTGAAGCGGCCCTGCTGGTCGGTGAACCGCTCCAACGACAGCGCAGGAAGGCTCACCACGGCATAGGCCAGCGCCACGCCAGCCTGCGCCGACTTCACGGTACCCTGCAGTGTGCCGGAGCCCTGCGCCTGCACCGTGCAGAGCGGCAGCAGCGCGGCCGCGAACCAAAACAGCACATGGCGGTTCAGCCGCCGAATCTGGGCCATCGATGCGAAAACCATTCGAACGTGGATGGGAGTGAACACGGCAGCCTGGCAACCGGAACGCGAAGCACCCGTCGGACCTTCGCCGACGTCACCGCATCGCCCGTCGCCACAGTCGTGAAACACCGAATTGCGCCGACCGTTACACTTAGCTCTTGACCTAAGTGTTGACGCGGCGCTAGCATGGTCCTCGTCCCCCTCGGAGGACGCCTCGCGATGCCGCGGGCACCATCGCACCACGCACGCGCGGAGCGCACGGCATGGCCACTGAAGTCCGGATCGACGACGTCTTCCGTGCTCTCTCCGACCCCACACGCCGACGGGTGGTGGAGCAGCTCAGCCGCCGGCCGGCCTCGGTCAGCGAACTGGCTGCTCCGTTCGACATGGCCCTGCCCTCGTTCGTGCAACACCTGCGCATGCTGGAACGGAGCGGTCTCGTGACGTCGGAGAAGGCGGGCCGAGTCCGGACGTACCAGCTCGTGCCGAAACGGCTCCGGCAGGCCGAAGACTGGATGTCGAAACAGCGCTCGCTGTGGGAAAGCCGCCTCGATCGGTTCGATGCCTACGTCACCCGACTTCACAAGGAACAGTCATGACCTCGCCGCTCAAGATCGATTTCGATCCCGCGCTCGACCTGATGCTGGAGCGCACCCTCGACGTGCCGCGCCACCTCGTCTGGATGGCGTGGACGCAGCCGGAACACCTGAAGCACTGGTTCTGCCCGGCGCCGTGGAGTGTCTCGCACTCCGAGATCGACCTGCGGCCCGGCGGGAAGTTCCTCACCACGATGCGGTCGCCGGAAGGTGAGGAGCATCCCAACGCCGGCTGCTTTCTCGAGGTGGTGCACGAAGAACTGCTGGTCTTCACCGATGCCCTGCTCCCCGGCTATCGCCCCTCCGGTGCCGGCTTCATGACCGGCGCGATCCAGCTCGAGTCGGTGGGCACCGGCACACGCTATCGTGCGATGGCCAAACATGCCGATGTCGCCGCGCGCACCAAGCATGAGGAGATGGGATTCCACGGTGGCTGGGGCACCGCCGCCGATCAGCTGGAAGCCTACATCAAGGCACACCTGACATGACGCTGCACACGCGAGCTGCGCACGCGCTGCGTTGCGGCCTGCTGGCGCTGACGATTGCCGTCACGCCGCTGTGCGGGCTGGCGCAGTCGGGCACGCTGATCATCACCAACAAGAGTCCCGCCACCGCCACACTGCTGGATGTGGCGAGCGGCATCGTGCTCGCCACCCTCCCCACCGGGCAGGGGCCGCACGAAGTCGTCGTGACGCGCGACGGCAGCGTGGCCGTCGTCACCGACTACGGCGCGCAGGTCGCCGGCAGTTCACTCACCGTCATCGACGTGCCCGGGCGGCGCGTTGCACGCACCATCACGCTCGGCGAGTACCGGCGTCCGCATGGCATCGTGATGCTGCAGGGTGACTCGCTGGTCGCGGTGACGTCGGAGACGAATGGTGTGCTGTTGATCGTGCACGTGGCGCGCGGCGAGATCGTGCGTGCGATTCCCACCACGCAGCGTGGATCGCACATGGTGGGCGTGACCGGTGATGGCCGTCGCGCGTGGACGGGCAACATCGGCAGCAACACCGTGTCCGAACTGGACCTCGTGAATGGCACGTTCCTGCGCACCATCGACGTGCCGGCGCAGCCGGAAGCGATCAACGTGACACCCGATGGCCGCGAAGTCTGGGTGGGCAGCAATTCCACCGGAACCGTCAGTGTGGTGGACGTTGCGACGGCGACCGTGACGCCCGCCGCCACGGGCCTCGGCTGGCCCTATCGCGTCGCGTACTCCCCCGACACCGCGCTGGTGCTGCTGCCCGACCTGCGTGGCGAGACGCTGCGATTCCTGGATCGAAAGACGCGCGCCGAGCGCCATCGGCTGGCGCTGCCGGGCACGGCACCGCAGGGGATCGTGATCGCACCCGACGGTCGGCATGCGTTCCTGTCGTTCAGCGCCCGTGGCGTGGTGGCCGTGATTGACCTCGCGAAGCAGCGCGTGGTGCGTGAGATCGCCGCCGGCGAGACGCCGGATGGTGTGGCCTACACTACCCGCGTCGTGCGTCGCTGACTGTGCTCAGTGCGCTGCGTGCACCAGGGCACGCAGCGCGTCCAACATTTCGGCCACGTCGATCGACTCGCGCTCCGTGATGCCGTTCCAGGCACCACCACGCACCAGCCGCGCGAACGATTCCGCCTCGGCCAGGAACCCGTTCACGTGCGGCACGGCGATGGTCTCGTAGGCATCCACTCGTCCCGCGCCGCGCTTGATTCGCAGCACGGCGGGATTGTCAGGGCCACTGTGATTGGTGTAGGTGGTCTCGATCGATCCCTCGGTACCGGCGATCAGCGCCTGCCGGTGCACCGCGGTGTCGAAGCTGCATGCCACCTGCGCCAGCATGCCATTGGCGAACTGCAGGTTGGCCAGCACGCTGCGGTCCACACCGGTGGCATCGAGCTCCCCGATCGCCTGCATCATAACCGGATTTTCTCCGGTAATCATGCGCACGAGGCTGAGCGGATAGGTGCCGAGGTCCATCAAGGCACCACCCGCCATCGCCGGGTCGAGGCGCACGTCGTCGCGACTGGTGAGCATGAAGCCGAAGCTGGCGCTGATGGTCTTCACGCTCCCGATTGCGCCAGCGGCAATCAACTGCTGCATCTCGTGCGTCTGCGGTTGCGCGCGGTATGGAAACGCTTCCACCAGATGGACGCCGAAGCGGCGGGCCGCATCGAACATGGTGCGCACCTCGTCAGCACTGGCTGCGAGTGGCTTTTCGCACAGCACATGCTTGCCGGCCGCCATGGCGCGGATCGACCAGTCGCAGTGCAACCCGTTCGGCAGCGGGTTGTAGATCGCATCGACCTCACCATCGACCAGCAGCGCCTCGTACGACTCATGGACACGCGGCACGCCGGTGGCGGCGGCGAACGCATGCGCACGCGACATGTCTCGACTGGCCACTGCGGTTGCCACCACCGCGGACGACGCGTGAATTCCGGCGACGAACTGGCGGGCGATGCGCGCTGCACCGAGGATGCCGAGGCGCAGCGGCTGTGCACTCATCGCAGGCGTCCCAGCAACTCGGCGACTGCTGCGTCCAGCTGCGAGTCGCGGCCGCTGTAGGCTTCACCCACCGGCCGCACCACCAGCTTGTCCACTGGCCGCGGCACCAGCTCCATGTCCTTGCCGTCGGCACCCTGGATGCGGATGAACGGCATGCGCAGCGTGGTCCCGCCCACCAGCGTGGCGCCGGATGTGTAAATGATCCATCCCGATGTGGGTTCTCCCACCACCGGGCCGAGCTTGAGCGCGCGCCAACCTTCGGTGAAGTCCTCGGCGTCCGACAACGAGTGCTGGTTGGTGACGAGCACCGCCGGGCGATCGAAGGTGCGCTGCCCGAGCTGCAAGCGGGCCGGTGCGCTCAGCTGGTCGCGGCGCGTCATGGTCATGTAGGGCCGGCGCGCGAACACATCCAGCGCGTAGGCGTTCACGAAGCCGCCGTTGTTGTTGCGCACGTCCACCACGATGCCGTCACGACCCACATTCTCGGCGTCGAGGTCGATGAACAGCTGGTCAAGCGAACCCTGGCCCATGTCGAACAGGTGCACGTAGCCGAGGCGGCCGTTGCTGGCCTTCGCGACGTAGGCCCGGCGCTCTTCCACCCACTGTCGATACAGCAGCCCCTTCTCCGTGCCGGTGCTCACCGGTCGCAGCGCCACCTCGCGCTCCACACCTGCAGCATTGGCGAGTCGCAGCGACACGCGCCGATCGGTGGTGTAGGCCAGCAGCGAATCCACATTGCTGCTGCGTGAGACGCGCGTCCCGTTCACCGCCACCAGCACGTCACCGACCTTGGCGTCGGTGCCGGTGGCCAGCGGCGACTGCGCGACGATCTCACTCAGCACCAGCTTCCCCGTGGCGTCGTAGGCGGCGCGACTGAAGCGGGCACCGATCCGTCCGGTGTACGGGGCCTGCGAGGCCGGACCACCGGCGCCGGAGTGCGAGGCGTTCAACTCGCCGACCATCATGTTCATCAGCCGGCGGAACTCGTCCGACGTGCGAGCCCCGGACACCTGTGGCGCGAACGTCGCACGCACCGCCGTCCAGTCGGCACCGTGCATCTTCGGGTCGTAGAAGCCGTCGCGCTGATACGTCCAGGCTTCGTCGAACGCCGCCTGTCGCTCGGCGGTCACGTCCACTTCCAGTTCGGCGCGGAACGCCACCGTGCGCGCCGCACGACTCTCGACGGTCACCGACGCGATCCGCCCACCCTCGGTGAACCAGACCTCCTTGCTGTCGGCCGAAAACTGCACGCTGCCCTTGCTGCCAGGCGTGGTGGTCAACTGGCGCGGCACCGCCGGCTCGGCGGCGAGCGGGTCGATGGAGTAGGCGTAGACGCCGGTCACACCCGCGAACTGACCCGTGAGCAGCACCGTCTTTCCGTCGGCCGACAGGTCGGCGAGGCTGAAGCCGGTCAACAGCACGGTGGCGCGCTGCCGGATGCCGTCGTAGGTGATGGTGGTCCGGCGCGGTGCTGCGGCGACACGTGAACGCGTCGAGTCGCGCGCGCTGTCTCGCGCGGCGGCGGGGCGTGTGCTGTCGCGCGACGGTGGCGCGGTGAACAGGTCACGGAACTGGTCCTCGCGGAACCGCGGCGTGCGCGGTACGAGGTCGATGCGCACGATCGCCGCCGCCTCGGTGCGCTGGCTGGTGTCGTAGAGCAAAAACTGGCCGTCAGCGCTCCACAGCAGCGTCCCGGCGAAGCTGTTGCCGAGGAAACTCACGGCACGCCGCGCACCACCCGCCGTCGGCACCACGTACGCATTGGTCAGGCCGCGCTCCTCGGTGCTGAGGAAGCCGACGTACGCATCGTCGGGCGACCACGCGATGCCACCCGAGCGTGCCAGCGGCGGCCGACCGAAGTGTCCGGCAGCGAGCGACCGCTCGTTCGTCCCGTTCACGTCGATCACGCGCAGGCTGTTGCCATCGTGCAGGTAGGCGACGCGCCGACCATCGCGCGACGGCGCCGGCGAGACGTCCACTCCACCCTTGGTCAGGGCCACTTCCTCACGCGTGACGACATCGGCGCGCATCAGGCGCCACTCGTCGCCACGCTTGCTGCTGTAGACGACTCGGCGACTGTCCGCCAGCCACACCGGCTCCGCATCGGGGCCGGCGTTGGACGAGATTCGCACCGCCTCGCCGCCGTCCTTCGCACCCGTCACCCAGATCTCGCCGCGCGCCGCGAACGCCACCTTGCGACCATCCGGCGAGAGCACCAGCTGGCTGGCACCGGTGGTCAGCGTCACTCGATCGGCGTCGGCAACGGCCGGTGCACCGCGCAGCACCACAGGCACGTCGCGCGCCTGGTTGCTGGCCACGTCGTAGCGCCAAATGCCGAATCCGCGCTCGAACACGATGCTGCCACCGTCGGCCGCGATCGATGGCCAGAGCACACGCCCGTCACGGAAGTCGGTCAGCTTGCGCGGAGTGCCGCCCGTGACGGGCCGCGACCAGAGGTTCTCCACGCCAGCCGTGTCACGCACGTAGAACAGCGACGTCTCATCCGCACTCCACATCGGCCACTGGTCCTTGCCGTCACCGCCGCGACTGACGGCGGTGTACGTCGGTACATCGCCCGTGACCGTGAGCAGCCAGATCTCGCTCTCGTCGAGGTGTGAATGCCCGCGCCGCCACCACTGGGCCGACGTGGTGCCGCGGGCCGTGATCGCCAGTCGCTTCCCATCGCGCGACGGGGCCGGCCAGTACTCGCTGGCGTAGCGATCGCCGGCCACGATCATCGGTGTGCCACCACGGCTCGACACGCGGTAGACGTCGTTCATGCCGGCGATGTCGCGGCCCGAGGAGTGGAACCAGAGAAACTGTCCATCGCGCGACCAGGCGCCGAGGGCGTCGGGCGCATCGTCGAACGTGATGCGCTGCAGTGCACCGGACGCCAGCGTCAGCACGTAGATGTCGCCGTTGCCGCTCCGCGTGCTGACGAAGGCCAGTCGCGAGCCGTCGGGCGACCAGAGCGGGCGCGACTCGGTGGCCGGATGCGAGACCAGCAGACGCGCATCGCCTCCTGCAGACCCGACGGTCCACAGATCTCCACCCGACGCAAACACGATCTCGCGCCCGTCCGGCGACAGCGAGGGCTCCACCAATGTCGGACGGGACACCTGCGCCCCCAGCAGGGTGGCAGGCAGGGCCAGCAGCAGCGAGGCACGGAGCATGGAGCCAATGGATGAGGGTGACATGGTATCGGTACTGGAATTATGCTGAAAACAGGCCCGTCGGGAGGGCCCCGCGTCGCAGGCCCCACGCCACGGGAGACGTCGCATGCCGCAGGATCGCACTGGCTTCATCAGGCTGGAACAGCTACCCAACGTCGGCAAGGCCACCGCCGGTGACTTCAACCGACTGGGCATCACCGAGCCGGCGCAGCTGATCGGCCGAGACCCGTACGCGCTCTTCGATCAACTCTGTGAGATCACCGGCCACGGTCACGATCCGTGCGTGATCGACGTGTTCATCGCGGCGGTGCGCTTCATGGAAGGCGCGCCAGAGACGCCGTGGTGGTACTACACGCCGGAACGGAAGGCGCGACTCGAAGCGCGATCGGGCAACGCTGCGCGCACCTGACCGAGCTACCCGCGTACCGCCTCACGTGCCCGACGGGTCACGCGCTGGTCGCGTCGCGATGATCACCAGCACCCCACCCAGCAGCAGGAAGACTGCGATGACATACAAGCCGGCAGTTGCAGAGCCGGTCGCGTCGCGCGCCACGCCGATCAGGTAGGGGCTGAGAAATCCGGCCAGGTTGCCCACGGAGTTCACCGCCGCGATTCCTGCCGCCGCCGAGGCACCGCGCAACGCCGCCGTCGGCAACGTCCAGAACAGCGCGATGTTGGACAATGAACCCGCCATCGCGGCGCTCATCGCGATCAGGCCGATCACGAGGCTGGTGCTGAACATGCCGGCCACGATTAAGCCGGTAGCGCCCATCACGGCACCGAAGATCAGGTGCCAGCGCCGCTCGCGGTGCCGGTCGGAGCTCCACCCGGCGGCCACCATGAACACCGCCGCGAATGCGGAGGGGATGCCACTCAACAGCCCGATCCTTCCCGCATCCTCCACGCCCATCGTGCGAATCAGCTGCGGTAGCCAGAACGAGATGCCGTAGAGTCCCATGACGAAGCAGAAGCTGATGCCGGCGAAGATGATCACCTGCGGATTGCGCAGCGTGGCGAACACGCTGCCATGCTCCACACCAGGCGGCTCCGCGGCCAAATTGCGCATCAGCACCTGCCGCTCACCCTCGGGCAGCCAGCGCGCGCGTTCCACCGAATCTGGCAGGTACAAGAACACCGCCACGCCCATCACGAGGCTCGGGATGCCCTCCAGCAGGAAGAGCCACTGCCAGCCGGCCCAGCCGCCGACGCCGGCCATGCGCGTCATGATCCATCCGCTCAACGGACCACCGATCACGCCCGAGATCGCGACGCCGGTCATGAATAGTGAGATGATCTGTGCTCGTCGTGAGCCCGGGTACCAGTGCGTGAGGTAGAAGACGATGCCCGGGAAGAAGCCCGCTTCCGCCAGGCCAAGCAGGAAGCGCAGCAGGTAGAAGGTGTAGGGGCCGGTGACGAACATCGTCAGCATCGACAGCACACCCCACGTCACCATGATGCGGGCGATCCACACACGTGCGCCGACGCGATGGAGGATCAAGTTGCTCGGCACCTCGAACAGGAAGTAACCGATGAAGAAGATGCCGGCGCCGATGCCGTACGCCGTGTCGCTCATCGTCAGGTCCGACAGCATCTGCAGCTTGGCGAATCCGACGTTCACGCGATCGAGGTACGCCACCACGTAACAGACGAACAGGAACGGCAGCAGGCGCAGTGTGACGCGGCGATACGCGCGCGACTCGAGTGCGGCGTCGGCCGGGGTCAGCACCGGCGCGATGGCGGCGGAGGCCACTCAGCCCTTCCAGATCGTCGAGAGCACCCGGCTCGCATTGCCCCCGAGAATCGCGCTGATCTGCGCATCGCTGTACTTGCGCCGGATCAGTCCCTCGGCCAGGTCGAACATGCGCTTCGGATGGTCGAGGCCTTCCACGGTCAGCATCCGTTCGCCCTTGGCATCGAAGTGCATCTGATACCGCTCGAAGTTGGGCGTCGGTGGTACGGCCTGCGTGGCGCCGTTCACCGGATTGGGATTGCCGACGACATCCATGTCGCTCCCCACCGCCACATGATCGATGCCGACCAGCTTCACCAGGTGATCGAAGTGATCCAGCACATGTTCCACCGTCACCGGCTCAGCGGGACGGATCATCATCCGCAGGAACGGCACACCCATCACGCCGCCGGTCTTCGCCATCTTGATGATCATCTCGTCGGTCTTGCAGCGCAGGTTCCCGGGCGCCAGCGCACGGCAGCTGGCATGCGAGAACACCACCGGACGCTGCGAGGCATCCAGCGCGTCGAGGGTGGTGCGGTCACCGCAGTGCGACACATCCACCGCCATGCCCGCGCGGTTCATGGCCTGCACGATCTCGCCACCGAACACCGTCAGCCCGCCGTCCTTGGTCTCGAGGAAACCGGAGCCGATGCGGTTCTGGTAGTTGTAGGTGAGCTGTGACAGCCGCTGTCCGAGCGCGAAGAACGTCTCGACATCGGCCGTGGTGCGGAAGTGATCGGAGTTCTGGAACGTGATCATGATGCCGACCTTCCCCGCCCGCTTCGCGGCCGCGAAGTCGCCCGCGTCGTCCACGCGCTGGAACCAGTCGGGATACCCGGCGACGAACCCATTCCAGTCGGCGAAGAACCGGATCCCGGCCGCGTAGTCCGACGGGCTGTGACCCAGCGCGATCACGTTGTATCCCGAAGTGCGATAGGTCTCGAAGTCCGCCAGCGTCATCGAGCCGGGCTTCGCCAGCCAGAGCGCGCTCTTCGGCGGCGTATCGGCGAAGTCGGCGAACCGGAACTGGTTCAGCAGGTCCACCACCACCGATTCCTGCACGAGGCGGATCGCACGTGCGGAGTAGGTCGGCGCGGTGCCGGGAGCGAGGCGGTAGCGACGGCGCAGGACCGCGGGAGCCACCAGCAGGCCCGCGGCGAGTTGCCGGACGGCCTGGCGGCGAGAGACGGCATTCGGCAGGGGCTCGGCGTCGTGCATCGGCTGGTCGAAGGGGCGACGGGGAGGAGGCGCTGCCCTGCATCGTACAAGCCGGCTCGGCCTCCGCAAGGCGCGGCGGTGACGCCGATGCCCACGCGCCGTATCCTTGCGGCATGTCCACCCACGCACTGCCCTCGATCATCAACGTCGGCTACCGGTCCACCAACTACTGGGTCATCAGTGCCGGCACGTCGCGTCTGCTGGTGGATCTGGGCTGGCCAGGGACGATCGCCACGCTGCGCGCCTCACTCGACCGCATGGGCGTGCCGCTACACGAGATTCGGCTCGGATTCGCAACGCACTTCCACATCGATCATGCCGGGCTGGCGCAGGACCTGAAGTTGGCAGGGGTGCCGCTCCTGGTGGCCGACGTGCAGGTGCCACACATCCCGCACCTCGCCGATCACGTGAAGCCGACCGATCACTTGACGCCGATCACGTTGCACGACAATCGCGTGATCACGATCGGCGAGAGCCGCGCGGTGCTGGCTGGCGTCGGCATCGCGGGGCAGCTGGTGCACACGCCGGGGCATTCACCCGACAGCGTGTCACTGCTGCTGGATGGTGGCGACGTGTTCACCGGTGATCTCACGCACCCGATGTTCATCACCGAGGCGGAGATGGCAGAGACGCTCGCCAGCTGGCACCTGCTGCGGCGGCTCGGCGCGACGACCGTCTATCCGGGTCATGGCACCGTACGACCATTCCCCGACCTCCCCGACGAGTGAGCGCAGTCACCGATGCATCCTGACGTCCCCGCGCTGATCGCGCATTACGGCCTCATCACGTTGCCCAGCGAAGGGACGCTCTTCGCCAGTACGTATCGATCCGCCGATGAGGTGCGCGACGGCGGCCCGGTGGGCACCGCAATCGTCGCGATGTATTGCGACGAACTGCACAGCCATTCGCTCTTTCACCGCTTGCCGGTGGACGAGATCTGGCACTTCTACCGTGGCGATCCGCTGCGGCTCGTGCTGCTGTTTCCGGCCGGCACGTCGCGCGACGTGCTCCTCGGCAGCGATCCACTGCGCGGTCAGCAGGTGCAGTTCGTGGTGCCCGCCGGCACCTGGCAGGCCGGGCACTGCGTGGATGGTGGTGCCTACTCGCTGTTCGGCTGCACCATGGCACCGGGATTCACCGGCGCGATGTACGAGGGTGGCATGCGCGAGGTATTGCTGGCCAGTCACCCGGGCCGGCGTGATGACATCGAGCGGTTGGGGTGTGGAGTGGACGAGACGCGGATGCCGAAGGGGTTTGCGGAGTGAGCCTTGCGCGGCGCGACGCAGGTTCGCTTACCCGCGCCGCATCACCCGCGGCTCCATGTCCCCACCCGCGCCGATCATCGCCTGCAGCCGCTGCGTCCACACCTGCCGCAGCAACCCCAGCGGCTCCCCGGCCCCGCGCGGCTGCACCTTGCGCCACTCGCCGAACGCGCGCTCGGGCCCATCCAGGATCGCGCGCGCCCGCGCACTGCCGGTGCGATCGAAGTGCAGGCGCAGCAACGCGTCAAGCAGCACGTCGTCGTCCGCGTCCAGCTCCGACAGCAGCACCATCTCGTGATTGACGCGGCTGGCGAACGTTCCCGCCTCGTCGAGCACGTACGCCAATCCGTTCGACATGCCGGCGCCGAAGTTGCGGCCGGCGCGACCCAGCACGGCCACCACGCCACCGGTCATATATTCGCAGGCGTGATTGCCCACCCCTTCGACCACCGCGCAGGCGCCGGAGTTGCGCACCGCGAACCGATCACCGGCCTGCCCCGCCGCCAGCAGCAATCCATCGGTGGCACCGTACAGCACCGTGTTGCCGACGATCATGTTCAGGTGACTGGCCCCCACATACCGCGCGTTGCGGAATGGGCGAATGCTGATCTCGGCGCCGTTCAATCCCTTGCCCACGTAGTCGTTGGCCTCACCCTCGAGATCCAGCCGCAGCCCGCGAATTGCGAAGGCGCCGAAGCTCTGGCCCGCCGTGCCCTTGAAACGCGCCGTCAGCGTCGCCGCCGGCAGGCCTGCGTCACCATACTGCGCGGCGATCACTCCGCTCACGCGGGCACCGACGGCGAGGTGATGGTTGCGGATCAGGTACGATCCATCGAACGATTGACCCGCCGAGATTGCCGCCGATGCATCGCGCAGGATGTGATCGTCGAGCGAGATCACGCCGGGCCGCACGTTGCGTTCGATGCTGCGCCGACGCGGTTCGTCCTCGCGCACGGCCGGCGTCAGCAGCAACGACAGGTCCAGCATCGCCGAGCGTGGCACCTCGGGACGATCGGCCCGCTGCAGGCGCTCTGCGGCACCGACGATCTCGTCGATGCTGCGCGCGCCGATGGATGCCAGGATCTCGCGCACCTGCTGCGCGACGTGGGTGAAGTAGGCCACCACCTGTTCGGGGTTGCCGCGGAACTTGGCGCGCAGCTCCGGGCGCTGTGTGGCGATGCCCGTGGGGCAGGAGTTCAGGTGGCACTGCCGCGCCATGTCGCAGCCGATGGCCACCAGCGGCGCCGTACCGAAGCCGTACGACTCCGCGCCCAACAGTGCCGCGATCACCACGTCGCGACCGGTGCGGAAGCCACCATCCACGCGCACCTCGATGCGGTGACGCAAGCAGTTGCTGACCAGCACATGTTGCGCTTCGGCCAGGCCCAGCTCCCACGGCGCGCCGGCATGCTTGATGCTCGACAGCGGCGACGCACCAGTTCCACCGGAGTGACCTGCCACCAGCACGTAGTCGGCGAACGCCTTGGCCACGCCCGCCGCCACGTTCCCGATACCCGACGACGCCACCAGCTTCACGCCGATGCGCGCCTTCGGGTTCACGGTCTTCAGGTCCAGCACCAGCTGCGCCAGGTCCTCGATGCTGTAGATGTCGTGGTGCGGCGGTGGTGAGATGAGCTGCACGCCCGGCGTGGCATGTCGCAGCCGTGCGATCAACTCCGTGACCTTGTGCGCTGGCAGTTGCCCGCCCTCGCCCGGCTTGGCACCCTGCACGATCTTGATCTCGATCTCGTCGGCGCGCACCAGGTATTCGGTGGTGACGCCGAAGCGGCCTGACGCCACCTGCTTGATCCGGCTGTCGGCGCGATCGGTGCTGGCGTTCCGGTAATGCATCGGGTCTTCGCCACCTTCACCCGAATTCGACCGAAGCCCCATCCGGTTCATCGCGATCGAGATCGTCTCGTGCGCCTCCGGCGAGAGCGAGCCGAGTGACATCGCGCTGGACACGAACCGCGACAGGATGCGCTCCACCGGTTCCACTTCCACCAGCGGCACCGCGACGGCCTCGCGGAATGCCAGCAGGTCGCGCACCGTTGTCGGCGCCGCAGCTTCCGTGCGTGCGACGAATGCGCGCCAGGCCTCGTCGCCGGTGGCGGTCACTCGTGTCGAACGCGCGCTGCCCACGGCCTGCTGCAGTGCCAGCACCGACTGCGGTGCCCAGGCGTGCGTCTCGCCCTCCTTGCGGAAGCGGATGCGTCCTTCATCGGGCAGGCCAGTACTCGCACTGGCGTCCGGTCCGTACGCCACGCGGTGACGTGCCAGCACATCCTCGGCCAGTTCGCGGAAGCCGATGCCACCGATCGGTGACGCCGTGCCGGCGAAGCAGCGATCGATCACGTCGGCACCGAGTCCCAGCGCTTCGAACACCTGCGACCCGCAATACGAGGAGAGCGTGGAGATCCCCATCTTGGCGAGGATCTTGAGCAATCCCTTTTCCATCGCCGAGCGGTAGCGCGACTGCGCCTGCGCCGGCAGCGGACGTTCGACGTCGCCATCCGACTGCCGCTGTCCGGTGGCCTCGGTGAAGAGCGTGGCGATGGTCTCCAGCGCCAGCCAGGGATACACCGCCTCGGCACCGTAGCCCACCAGCGTCGCGACGTGATGCTGCTCCACCACGTCGCCGGCTTCCACCACGATGCCGACCTTCGCACGCAGCCCGGTGCGCACCAGGTGCTGGCGGATGGCACCCAGTGCCAGCAGCGCCGGGATCGGCACGCGCTCCGTGCCCGCCTTCCGGTCGCTGATGATCAGCAACCGGGCACCCTTCTGCGCAGCGGCTTCGGCGCGGCGGCAGAGGCCATCCAGCGCGGCCTCCAGCGCCTCGGGGCGCGAGCGCGCCGGCCAGGTCGCGTCGAGCGTCACCGACTTGAAGCCCGGGAAGTTGCGCAGCTGCTCCATCTCCTCCGGCAGCAGCACCGGATGTTCGATGCGCAGCATGCGCGCGTAGGTGCTCTTCTCTTCCAGTGGCGATCCGCGCTGGCCGAGATGCATGCGCAACGACATCACCATCGATTCGCGCAGCGAGTCAATGGGCGGATTGGTGACCTGAGCGAAGCGCTGGCGCAGGAAGTCGTAGAGCGGCGGCATCGTGTGCGACAGCACGGCCAGCGGCGTATCGTCGCCCATGCTCCACACCACTTCGGCGGCGCTGGTGGCCATCGGCTCGAGGATCAGGCGCAGGTCCTCGTGCCCGTACCCGAACGCCAGCTGCAACGGCCGCAGCTGCTCGCTGGGCTTCACGAGCGGCTCCACGCCGTCCTGCGTGGCGAGTGTCGCCATGTACTGCTGGATCCAGCGCGCGTATGGGCGACGGGTGGCCACTTCGCGCTTGGCGGCCAGGTTGCGCACGATGCGACGCCCGGCGGTGTCCACCAGCAGCACACCGCCGGGTCCCAGCTTGCCGCTCTCGACGACGTCGCGCGGATCGAAGTCCACGATGCCCACTTCCGATCCCGCCACCACCATGCCGTCAGCGCGGATCTTGTAGCGACAGGGGCGCAGCCCGTTGCGATCCAGCGAGACGGCGACCTGCACACCATCGCTGTAGGCCAGTGCTGCCGGCCCATCCCACGGTTCGATCACGCACTGGTGG
>JANMON010000159.1:0-4216 GCA_031369265.1 Gemmatimonadaceae bacterium
ATCAGGAACGCCACCAGCAGCGCCACCGATGTATGGGCGGCCGCGAAACGCGTGCGCGGAATGGTGAGCCCGATCAGGCAGGCCGCAATCGTGACCCGTGCGCCGCCAACATGCGTCATCGTGAGCCAGAAATTCCGCCAGAACAGCGGAATGTCGGGCCGGAGGCGCAGGCGGTAGTACCAGAGCAGATCGCGGCGAAGGAGCCGCGTGATCAGCGAACCATTCATGCGCAGAAGAATAACCTCCGCTGGCAGCAGCAGGCGTCACGGCGACGTCGCAGTCGCACCACACCTGCCCTACGGTGCGGTGACGCTACCAGTTACACCAGAGCCCGCGAATCGGGTGCGCCGAGGTCGCTTGATGACCGTTTCACGCGACGCGACGGGCACGACAGGCTCAGGCTGGGGTGCGATGGTGGACCGCGCGGTACGACCGCCGCGTGGTGGCCGGCTCACTCCGCTGCGCTGGCGGCGCGGCCCTCCACGTGCGACATGTGCACGCGGAGCATGACGTCCCGCTGCGGCGTCGGATCGCCCGCAGCGAAGGCCGTCGGCACCAGCCGCCGGAACGTTTCCACCGCGTGTTGCCAGCGCGCGTCACCGTCACCACCAGGCAGCGGATTCAGCACTTGCACGCTGCCATGCACCACCACGCTCTCCCAGTCGAAGAGCGCGCGAATTTCGTCCACCTCGAGTGCCACCCACGGCTGATGCTCCAGCATCGACAGCTTGGTGCCATGCCCCGTGCGGAGGTAGATCCACTCACCGTCCGCCACGAAGTGCAGCGGCTCGATGTCCACGCGCTGCTTGTAGGCGTACGCCAGACGGCCGACGTGATGCCGGGCCAGCATGGCCTGGCATTCCTCTGAGGTCAGTGTGCGAATTGCGATCGACATGAGGAGTGGGTGACGTCGGAGGACGGGAGGAAAGCGTGGTGGACGGTCCCTCGATGCTGCACCGGAATCTACGGAATCGCCGCCGGCATCGAGCGCGCAGTCTGTACAGCCATTCGGCGAAGGTCGCGGACCCCCGCACCACCGACGCTCACTCGGCGTCCATCAGCCGCAGCTTCATCGCCAGCCGCACGTAGTCGGTGCGATGATGCAGGCCGAGTTTCTCGTGGATGCGGTGCTTGTACGTGTCCACGGTCTTGGCGCTGATGTTGAGCCGGGCCCCGATCTGCGGTGCTGTGAACCCCTGCGCGGTGCACACCAGCACGGCCTGCTCGCGTTCGGTGAGGCGTTCGAACCGGCTGCGATCCGCGTCGGAAGGCTCCACCGGTGGCGGTCCGTGCGCGCGCGGTGGCGTGATCGTCGGGCAGCGGAACAGCGCGCCACGCGCCACCGTGCGCACCCCTTCCAGCAGCGCCGGCTCGCCGGCCGATCGCGTCAGATAGCCGCGCGCGCCCGCCATCAGCAGTGACTCCAGCGCGGCGGGAGACTGGAGCGACGTGAGCACCAGCAGGTTGGTGTGGATCATCGCCCCGGACACCATCTGCGCCACGGCGGCGCCGTCTTCGCCACCGGAGGGGCGACCGATCAGCAGCACCTGCGCCTGTGTCTGGCGGACCAGCGCCACCCCTTCACTGGCGTCGGCTGCCTCGCCCACCACGTTCATCTCGCCGGCCGACCTCAGCAGCGCGCGCAGCCCCGCACGCACGAGCGTCTGCTCGTCGACCACCACGATCCGCAGTTGCTCCGCCGAATTCATCTGCCCTCCCTGCCAGTGTGCGGAGGTCGATGGGCAGCTCCCCCGGCGGGCCGGGAACGGAACCGCCGCCTCGTCAGCTTCTCCCTCACAAGTAATGCACCGACACCGGACAATTCACCTGCCCCACCGCCGTCGTGCCAGTTCCTGAAGGCCTGCTTCCACCCCGGGTCGCCGAGCGCGTCGCGATCACGCCGCCGGACACCGGGTTCGCCGCCGGCGGCAGCTTCGTGCTCTACTGGGCCAGGACCGCGGTGCGCGCGCATGAGAACCCGGCCCTCGACGTCGCCATCACTTCGGCCCAGTCGCTCGGCCTGCCGGTGTTCGTGTACCACGCGCTGTCGGAACGGTATCCGTACGCCAGCGACCGGCATCACCTGTTCATCCTCGAGGGCGCGCGCGATTTCGCGGGCCAGCTGACCGCTCGCGGGATCGGGACCGCGTTCCATCTCGAGCGCGAAGGGCATCGCGGACCACACCTGATCACGCTCGCGCAGCAGGCGGCGCTGGTGGTCACCGAGTTGATGCCCGTCGCGCCGCTGGATGACTGGACCGCCGCACTGCGCGCGGCGATCTCCGTTCCCGTCTGGCAGGTGGACACCGCCTGCGTGGTGCCGGTCACGCTCACCAGCAAGGCGTACGATCGTGCGTTCGTGTACCGCGATGCCACCGCGCGGCTGCGTCGCGAACGGGTGTCGCTGTTCTGGGATGACGTGCCGAACGCCGGTCCGCCGTTCGTGCCCACGTTGCCGTTCGAGCCGATCGATCTCGCCAGTGCCGATTTCGCCGCGCTGGTCGCGACCTGTCGGATCGATCATGCGGTGTCGCCAGTCGGCGATACCCGCGGCGGGTCGCAGGCCGGCTACGCGCGCTGGAACGACTTCGTCAGCTCGGGTCGCATCGACCGCTACGATCGCACGCGCAACGACCCGACGCGCGGCGACGGCGTGGGACGCATGTCGGCCTACCTGCACTACGGCATGGTGTCGCCGATGCGGCTGGCACGCGAAGCCGCCGCACGCACCAGCGAAGGTGCCGCCAAGTGGCTCGACGAGCTGCTGGTCTGGCGCGAACTCGCCTACACCTTCTGTCACCATCGCGCCGATCACGATACCATCGACGCAATTCCAGCCTGGGCCCGCGAGACACTGCAGCAGCATGAAGGCGATGCGCGCACGAGGCTGGACTGGGAGCATCTCGCGCGCGGTCGCACTCCCGACGCGTTCTGGAACGCGATGCAGCGATCACTGCTGGCGCATGGTGAAATCCACAACAACGTGCGCATGACCTGGGGCAAGGCGTTCCCGGGTTGGACGCCCGATGCGGCGGGTGCGCTGGCACTCTCCATCGACCTCAATCATCGCTACGCACTCGACGGACGCGACCCCGCGTCGTATGGCGGATTGCTCTGGTGCCTGGGCCAGTTCGACCGGCCGTTCACGCCGCCGAACCCTGTGCTCGGTACCGTGCGCGGGCGCGCCACCGACGCGCAGGCGGAACGCATCAGCGTGGATCGCTACACGCGACACGTGTCTCGACCGGTGGCGTGTGCGCCGCGGCGCGTGGCGGTGATCGGTGCCGGGCTCGCCGGACTCACCTGCGCGCGGGTCCTGTCGGATCACAACGTCGATGTGACCGTGTTCGAAAAGTCGCGCGGATTCGGTGGACGCTGTGCCACTCGTCGTGATGGACCGTGGCGCTTCGATCACGGCGCGCAGTACTTCACCGTGCGCGACGCGCGCCTGCGTCCATACGTGCAAAGTTGGCAGGAGCAGGGGCTGATCGCGACCTGGCAGGGTGCGCTGGCCGTCCGCGAGCACGGTGCGTGGCAGCCGGCCAAACCCGGCGTGCGACGCTGGGTGGCCGTGCCGGGCATGAACGCACTGGGGGCACATCTCGCCGCCGACCTGACGGTGCAACTGGAGACATGCGTGTCGCTGCTGCAACGTGAAGGCCGGCAGTGGCGACTGGTGGCCGACACTGGTGCCGACCTGGGCGTGTTCGACACGGTGCTGGCATGCGTGCCGGCGCCGCAGGCGCGTGTGCTGCTGGAACCGGTGGCACCAATGCTCGCGCAGCGCGCCGCAGCTGCCGTGATGTTCCCGACCTGGGCGACCATGCTGGTGCTGCGCGATCGCCCCGACTTCGCGTGGGATGGAGCATTCCTCAACGATGATCCGGTGCTGGGCTGGATCAGCCGCGACGCCAGCAAGCCGCAACGTGGCGCCGACGAAACGTGGGTGCTGCACGCCACGCGTGACTGGACGCTGGCCCATCTCGCCGACGACAAGGCAGACGCTGCCCTGGCGATGACGGCCGCCTTCCAGCACGTGCTCGGTCATCACGTGACAGCGGTGCATGCGGTGGCCCATCGCTGGCTCTACGCGCTGCCCGATCCGGTGGCGGAGGATGCGGCACTGCACGACGCAACGCTGGGTATCGGCGCCGGTGGTGACTGGTGCGGTGGACCGCGCATCGAAGGTGCACTGCTGAGCGGGATGGCGTTGGCC
>JANMON010000180.1:0-1700 GCA_031369265.1 Gemmatimonadaceae bacterium
GGCTGGGCCTCGAAGGCCGCGCCGATGGCGATCCTGTCGCGCGAGTACAAGGGACGCCAGCCCTGCCACAACTGCGGCTTCTGCCTCGCGTTCCCATGTGAGTGGGGTTCCAAGTCGGGCGCCAACTGGACGATGGTGCCCGAGGCCGTGGCCAGCGGCAAGTGTGAACTGCGCCCCGACAGCTACGTGCGGAAGATCGAGACCGACGCCAACGGGCGCGTGACCGGCGTGATCTACTTCGACAAGCAGAAGCGCGAGATCGTACAGAAGGCCAAGGCGGTGGTGCTCTGCGCCAACGGCGCCGAGACGCCGCGCCTGCTGCTGAACTCGAAGTCGAACCGTTTTCCCGATGGCCTCGCGAACAGCAGTGGGGTGGTGGGCAAGCACCTGATGTGCAACGGCAACGTGTCGTCCACCGGCGAGTTCGAGCATGAGGTGGAGGCGCACAAGGGGCCCGTGGTCACGCGCATCACGCAGGAGCCGTACGAACTGGATGAATCACTGAACCTGATCGGCGGCGGCGGCTACGACTTCCGCATGTCGGTGCCGGCGCTGATGTGGACACTGAGCATGCCGGACAAGGAACCGCTCTGGGGCAACGCGCTGAAGCAGCGCATGCGTCCCTGGTTCCACAACTCGATCGAGTGCATGGGGCACACCACGCAGTTGCCGCAGGCGACCAACACCGTCGAGATCGACCCCGAGCTGAAGGATGCGTGGGGCGTGCCGGCGATGCGGATCACCTTCAAGGAGCACGAGCACGACCTGCGCCTGTTCAAGCACTTCCAGAGCAAGGGTCGCGAACTGCTGACGGCCGCCGGCGCGAAGGTCGTGCACTCGGGTGACATCCCCGACACACCGGGCGGCGCGGTGCACCTGCTGGGCACGGCCCGCATGGGCAACGATCCGCGCACGTCGGTGGTGGACAAGTATCACCGCGCACACGACGTGAAGAACCTCTTCATCGTGGATGGCAGCAGCTTCGTGACCAGTGGGCGTGGCCAGCCAACGATGACGATCCAGGCGCTGGCGTTCCGCGCTGCGGATCACATCGCCGACTTCGCACGGAAGGGCGAGATCTGACGGGAGACGGGTGCAGGAGCACGACGCTCCTGCGCCCGCATCACTTCGTGGTGCGCGTGGTGGCCACCAGTCCCAGTGGCACACGCCGCAGGCCGGTCCAGACCTGACGCGAGCCTCGCTTATCGCTGATCGCGAGCTGCGCCGAGATGCCGCCGTCCAGCATCAGCGCCGTGCGGGAACCAAGTGCTCCCATCACGGCCGCCATCTCCGGCACCGTCAGTCCGAACGGCACTGCGCCCAGCGCACCACCGAGGCCATCGAACCGGGTGAGTGCGACCAGGATGCGACCATCGGGCAGCGCACCGATGGCCAGTCGCGCGTCGCGATGCTCGCGATCGACACCGGCGTGGGGCACATCGGCCGCGGTGCGCAGCGCTCCCGGCACCGTGCCGTCAGACAAGAGCATCGGGTACGACTGCACCGCCTCGCGCACTCCACCCATCGACACGGCGCGGCGCAGCGACTGCAGGCTGTCGGCCGGCACCACACCGATGCGACCGTCGCCGAACACCACCACCGCGCCGGTCAGTGCGCCACTGCCGGGCGCCTGCACTTCGCGTCCGCCGTGCACGATCCAGCCCCATGGGCCGGCATCGGTGAACTGGCCGGCGTTGAGT
>JANMON010000022.1:0-3984 GCA_031369265.1 Gemmatimonadaceae bacterium
CTCGCGATCGCACTGGACGTCACCGTCGGGCACGACCCCGCGGATAGCGTCACGCGCGACCAGCTCGAAGCGCCGCGGCAGCAGTTCGTGGCGTCGCTCGACAGCGGTGCGATGCGCGGCGCACGGATCGGCATCCTCACCAACTACTTCGCCGACACCGACGGTGAAATCGCCGACTCGGTGAAGGCCGCCATCGCCGCCATGAAGGCGCAGGGCGCGACGGTGATCGATGTCACCGTGCCGGACTTCGATTCGCTGATGGCCAACACCAGCGTGATCAACATGGAGACCAAGTTCGACCTCGCCGCCTATCTCGCCACCGTGCCCAACGCGCCGGTGCGCTCGATGCGCGAGATCCTCGACCGCGGCCTCTTCGATCGCACGCAGGAGCTACGGTATCGCTCATTGGACACCATGCGGACGCTGGACAGCGAACCGCATCGCGCGGCGCTGGCGAAGCAGGCCGTGCTCCGCGCCCGGATGGAGCAGCTCATGGATAGCCTCTCGCTCGACGCCCTCGCGTATCCGGCCGTGCGCCAGAAGCCGGTGCTGGTCGGTGAGGTGCAAACCGGCAGCACCTGCCAGCTGAGTGCGCACTCGGGACTGCCCGCCATTGCCATGCCAGCCGGATTCACGGCCGACGGATTGCCGGTGAGCGTCGAACTGCTCGGTCGGCGTTGGACCGATGTGCGGCTGGTGCAGCTGGCATATGCCTTCGAGCACACGAATCCCCGCCGGCGCGCGCCATTCACCACCCCCGTCCTGGTTCGCGGCGCGGCCCCAGCGGCGATCTCCGTCACGGTCGGGTCGACGATCCGGTCATCGCTTTCGGCCACACGCTTCCGCTGGGATCCGGTGCGTAACGCCCTCAGCTGGTCGGTCACAGTGCGTGAGACGCGACGTCGCGACACGCAGGCCGTCGTACTGCGACGCCTGAACGCCGATTCGACACGACTGGTCCCTGCCGGGAGCACACGCGTCATCACGCGTCTGCTGGGTCCGGGGATGTCGCGCACCAGCGGGACGCTCGCCCTCAACGGCTTCGAGCGGCGCGCGCTGGAATCGGGACGACTGTCGATCGCCGTGTACGGCACGCACGATCTGGCCCCGACGGAAGCCACGCTCCAGCTGGCGACGGCGCCGCGAGCGTCGCTGGCAGGCCACTAGGCGGCGGCGTCAGACGGATCTGGTGAGGAAGTCTCGTCGCAGAGCTGGACCGCCGGACGGAAGGGTCAAGCACTGCACGGTTCGCTTGCGCGCCTCCAACCAGCTTCGTATCGTAGCCCCGAACACAAGCCGAAAACCACTGCCGCGTCCCGCTCCGAGGTTTGTCATGCCTGCTGACGTCAGCACCTCCGCCGTGATCACCCCCGAAGCACTGCTCGCCCACTGGCAAGGCCATCGGCGGCTCACCCGTCGCGTGATCGCGGCCTTTCCGCCCGACGAGTTCACCTCGCTGACCATCGGCGGCATGCGGCCGTTCAGCGCCCTCGCGAGCGAAATGCTCGGCATGGCGATCCCCACCGTCAGCGGCGTGATCACCGGCGACTGGGGTCATGCACCGGCGGCCACGGCGACCACACAGGAGGAAATTCTGGCCGAGTGGGACCGCAACACGGTGGAACTGGACGAGATCTTCCCGAAGATCCCGCTGGCGAAGTTCGGCGAGACGGTGACGGCCTTCGGTCAGTGGACCATGCCGGTGCACGACCTGCTGCTCTACGTGATCGACAACGAGATCCACCATCGCGGGCAGGGCTACGTCTACCTCCGCGCCCTCGGCATCGAACCGCCGCCGTTCTACGAGCGGAGCTGATTCGCGGCGGGCAGTGACGCGCCGACGGCGCGGCGGCCTATCGGGACCTGACCCGCACTGCGAAGTTCGGGCGTCCCCGGCTGTGCCGACCCGCCGCTCCACCCGCAATGACGCCCGCGCCCCCATTCCGCAGGTCGTTCGGTGTCGTGATCGGCATCGACCAGTACGCCGGCGGGATCCCGCCACTTCGCACCGCCGTCAACGACGCACGACGACTCGGTGAGTTGCTGGCGCAGGCGCACGGCTACGAAGTCACCGCGCTCCTCGACGAGGAGGCCACGCAGGCCCGCATCACGCAGCTGCTGACACACGAGCTGCCGGCGATCGTTCAGCCCGACGATCGCGTGCTGTTCTACTTCGCCGGCCACGGTGTGGCGCGCGACGGCGACGAAGGCCCCAACGGCTACCTCCTCCCCGCCGATGCACGGCGTGGGGACGAAGGCACGTACCTCCACATGCCGCTGGTGCACGACGCGCTCCTCGCACTCCCCTGCCGGCACATGCTGGTGGTGCTCGACTCCTGCTTTTCCGGCGCATTCCGGTGGTCTGGCACGCGCGACATCATGGAGGAGTTCGAGGTCGTCCATCAGGAGAAGTACGATCGCTTCGTGCGCGATCCCGCCTGGCAGGTGATCACCTCGGCTTCGCAGGACCAGAAGGCCATCGACCAGCTGTCCGCCGGTGCGCTGGGGCAGCGGGAGGTGGTCGGGGATCACTCGCCATTCGCCAATGCACTCTTCGAGGCGATCTCCGGCGGTGGGGACCTCATTCCTCGCGGCGAGGGTGATGGACTGGTCACCGCGACCGAGCTGTATCTCTACCTCGAGGAGTCGCTGCAGCAGGCGGTGTCGGTCGTCGGCGCCTCGCAGACGCCGCGTCTCTGGCCGCTGAAGAAGCACGACAAGGGCGAGTTCGTCTTCTTCGTCCCTGGCCGCGACCTGCTGCTGCCACCCGCCCCCGAGCTCACCTTCGAGCGGGATCCGTGGCTGGGCCTCACCTCGTACGATGCCGGCAACGCGGCACTCTTCTTCGGCCGTGATGCCGAGATCGCGACGCTGCGCGCGAAGATCGGCACGCAGCCGCTGACGGTGGTGCTCGGTGCGTCAGGCACCGGCAAGTCGTCGCTGGTGAAGGCCGGAGCGGTGCCGCGATTGCAGGCCGACGGATGGTGCGTGCTCCCCGTCATGCGCCCCGGCACCACGCCGATGTCCGCCCTCGCGCAGGCAGTGGCCAGCGCCGGCGCACCAGCCGTCGCCAACTCCGCCGAGGCGATCATGGCGCGAGTGCAGTCGCTGGTGACGTCACAGGCGCCGAAACCGGTGCTGCTGGTCATCGACCAGTTCGAGGAACTGATCACCCTCGCGCGCAGCAGCGCCGAACGCGATACCGTGCTGTCGCTGCTCGCACGCCTGGTCGAGATGCATCCTGAGTCCTTCCGGCTGGTGGTCACCATCCGCACCGACTTCGAGTCCAACTTCGACCGCACCGCGTTCGGTGACCGGTGGACTGCGGGTCGTTTCGTGATCCCGCCGATGTCGCGCGAGAACTTGCGCGCTGTGATCGAGCAGCCAGCGGCCGCCCGTGTGCTGTACTTCGAGCCGTCGAACCTGGTGGAGACGCTGCTCGACGAGGTGGTCGCCACCCCCGGTGCACTGCCGCAGCACTCGTTTGCGCTGCGGGAGATGTACATCGCCTTCGTGAAGCGACAGGGTGGTGACCGCGCCATCACGCGCGCCGACTACGACGCGGTGGGCGGCGTGGCCGGGGCGCTGCGGTCGCGCGCCGAGTCGCAATACGCGGCCCTCGACGAGGCGCATCGGGGTACGCTGCGGCGCGTCATGCTGCGACTGGTGAGCAGCGATGGTGCCGGCCTGGCGCGGCGGCGCGTGAGCGACGATGAGCTCATGTTCGCCGACGCCGGCGAGCAGGCGCGCGCGAACACCGTCGTCGATCGCCTGACGACGGCGCGCCTGCTGGTGGAGGGTCGCGAAGCCGACGGTGCAACGTTCGTGGAGCCGGCGCACGATGCACTGGTGCGCGGGTGGGGACGCCTGCTGGAATGGGTGCGCGACGAAGGCTCGGCGCGGTTCCCGCTGCTGCAGCAACAACGCCTCGCGCGTGCGGCCGAGGAGTGGGAGCGCACCGGCGACGCGTCACGCGACGGCATG
>JANMON010000228.1:0-9792 GCA_031369265.1 Gemmatimonadaceae bacterium
GGCGCCGGATCCGGAGCGGTGTCCGGTGGCGTTGAACCGCTGCCCGACCTGAGGCTGCGTGACAGAAAGTAAAACCGCCGCCGCGTCAGAGGATCGACGCGGCGGCGGTTTTTTTGTGTGCGTTTCAGGCGGTTACCGCGACACGACTTGAACGCTCCAATCCGTGACGTTGCCAGCGCTCCAGCGTCTTGAGACAACAGTGCGCCCCGTCGGCGCGCTGTGTTTTGCTCATGGGACCGACGATCACGTATCGCTCAAGCCCATTGGCGTCATTCCGATACTCTGGAAATGCTCCCGATCCTGAGTCACGGCGACTCGCCGACTCCTCTTCCCGATCGTCGCGGTTGCCTGCGGTGCGAGGTGCCTCCCGCTCCGGTCGACAGCGACGGCGACCTGCATTGCTGGTTTCCCGCGCCACACGTGGCGAACAAGGTTCGCGTGATGCTGGGCGAGATGGGCTTCGCGCCACGTGCGTCGGCTGGTGGTGGCATGACATGCTTCATACCCGCCGATGCGCTCGACGTCCTCGCGGGCGGACTGCGCGACCGCCTCTCGAACATCGAGCGCGAGGACACGCACGCGCTGATGACCGCTGCCGGTGCGGCCTTCGTGCCCGACGACCTGGCGCGTGTCGAACCGTTGTCCCGGCTCCTCGCCCGTCGCGGTAGCCAGTGGCTGCTGGCGATGCTCAACGAACAGCGCATCACGTCACACTTTCAGCCGATCATGCACGCGTCGGCACCGGCGGTTGTGTACGGACATGAGGCGCTGCTGCGAGGCAGCGCCACCAGCGGCGAACTGGTGTCGCCGGGCGTGATGTTCGCCGCCGCGCGCGATGCCGGCTTGCTGTTCCCGCTCGATCTCGCGGCGCGACGGTCGGCGATCGCATCGGCACAGCGCCAGCAGTTGCAGGGCGCCCTGTTCGTGAACTTCGCGCCCACCGCGATCTACGATCCGGCGTCGTGCCTGCGCAGCACGGTCGCCGCGGTGGACCAGGCCGGCATCGCCCGCCACGATGTGGTCTTCGAGATCGTCGAGACCGATCGCGCCCATGATGCGACGCACCTGCGCAACATCCTCGACTTCTACCGTACTGCTGGCTTCCGCGTTGCGCTGGACGACGTGGGCGCCGGATATTCGTCGCTCAACCTGATCCACGAACTCCGCCCCGACCTGCTGAAGCTCGACATGGAGCTGATTCGTGGCGTCGACGCCGATCCGTACAAGGCGCGACTGGTGGCCAACCTGCTCGACGTGGCGGCCGCGCTGGAGATCGACACGCTGGCAGAAGGCATCGAGACAGAGGGCGAACTGCGCTGGGTGCAGGAGCATGGTGCGAAGTACGTGCAGGGCTACCTGCTCGGCCGACCATCCGCGCTGCCTTGGTCGCCGTCTGCTGTCGCGCTTCACACTGCTGCGGCCTGACCCCGCTCGTTACTGCCCCACCGCCACCCCATCGCGCCTGGGATCAGCGATCCCGATCCGCATCCCATCGCGTCGCACGAACACCCCGTGCACGCCGCCGAACGAGATGTCGGCCACTCGGCTGAGCGGCTTGTACCCGCGTGCCACCAGCGCCGCGTACACCGCGGTGGTGAAGCCCGGCTCGACCTCGACTTCCTTCGTGGAAGCGCTGGCATGGATGCGCGGGGCCGTGATCGCGTGCCCCGGATCCTCGCCGAAGGCCAGCAAGCGCAACGTGACCTGCAGGATCGCCGGCTGGATGTACTGCGAGCCCGCCGCACCGATCACCAGCTTCACCTTGCCACCTTCCAGCAACAGCGTGGGCGACATGGTGGAGTTCGCGTAGCGATTCGGCCCGCGCGTGCGGGCGTCGAAGTTGGCGGCCGACGAATTGAGGAAGAAACCGCCGGTGTACACACCGCTACCGAACAGCACACCCACCGTGGTAGTGGCCGACACCGCGTTGCCCTCGCCATCGATCACGGCCAGGTGCGAGGTGAAGCTGGTGTTGTCGTCGGTCGCGGGCGCGGCATCGTCGGCGCCGGAATTGGCCCGCGTTGGCAAGGCGGCCGGCGGATAGGGATCGAGCGCGGCGCAGGCGACCGGACCCGCCGTGGTGTCGAACACCGCGGGATTGCCGGGCATCACGCTGTCGCGCAGTGCGCTACCCACCAGCGCCGCGCGCTCGGTGGCATACCCCGGATGCGCCACGCCGCGTGCCGGCACGCGCAGCGACGTCGGATCGCCACGCCAGCGCCCCGCATCGGCGTTCCCGATGCGCATCACGTCGGCCAGTTTCACCACGGCCTCCGGCTGGTCGGTGAATCCGGTCGCGCTGCCGATGCCCGCGGCATCCGCCATCTGCAGCATCTCCAGCACCGCCGAGCCGCCCATCGGCGGCGGGGCACCCAGCACGGTGTAGCCGTGCCATGGTGCGCAGAGTGGTCGCATCGGCAGCACCGCGTAGTCGTTCATGTCGCTGACGTCGATCAGGCCACCCAGCGACTTCACCTTCACCGACAGCTGCTCGGCGACGGTGCCGCTGTAGAAGGCTTTCGCGCCTCCGTCGGCGATGGTGGTGAGCGTAGCGGCGAGTTCCGGCTGCAGCAGCATCTCACCCGGGCGCAGCGGCTGGCCGTTCGGCATGAAGTGGCGGGCTGCGACCGTGTCGAGTGCGAGCTTGGTGCGGGAGGATGCGATCGTGCGGGCCAGCAGTGGTGAGACGATGAAGCCGTCGCGTGCGAGGCGAATCGCCGGCGCCATGACCTGTGCGCGCGTCAGCTTGCCCCACTTCGTGTGTGCATCGAGCACGCCGGCCACCATGCCAGGCACCCCGGCTGCGCGCCCCTGCATCCGTGCGGTGCTGGAGTCCGACCGACCCCACTCCGCCGACGCACCCGACTTCGGATAGAACGACAGGTGTTCGGCGCGCTGCGTCTTCGCGTTGTAGTACGTCATCGCGCCACCGCCACCGAGTCCCGTTTGTGAGACGTCGGTGACCGACAGGGCGAAGGCGGTGGCGGCGAAGGCGTCGATGGCGTTGCCACCCTGGCGCAGGATTTCCGCGCCAGCGGCGGCGGCGTCGGGGTGTGACGCGGCCACCATGCCGGCGCGACCCTCGACACGTTTGGCCGACATCGGGCTGGGTGCCGCGGGTGCAGCCGGTGCGGTGCAGGCGGCGAGTGTGGCGACGCTGGTCGCGAGTGCCACGGAGCGGAGCGTTCTGGAGTGCGACACGATGCGGCGGGTGTGGGCCAGGAGATCCGGCGCGCGGGGCCGGGTTCGCAGCGTCTACGCTAATGCCGTCCGCGCTGCTGCAGCGCTCCGTCGCCGTCGGTCACGGTTGCGGACGGCCCAGCCACAGCTTGGTGGCGACGGCGACCAGCCCCGCCACCGAAACCACGATGATCGCCTGCCGGATCACCTGCGCCCTGGCCGCAGCGGCGCGCGCGATGCGTGCCTCGGTGTCCACCGTCATGCGCCCGGCAGCGTCTTCCCGTACCACGCCCAGTTCGCGGAGGCGCGCGACGATCCTGGCGGTGCCCGGCGTCTGCTCGTAGGTGCCGCGCTCGATGTCGGTGAGCACCTTCGCTTCCAGACGGGCACCGGAACCGGCGGTGCTGATCAGCAGGATGGCGAGCACGGCGAGGATGATGACGAGCATGGCGGCGGCGCGGTGTGGGAGCGGTGTCGGCGTGGCGCGGGAGGTTACGGTGCGGAGCGCACGGTCACAAGCGGAAAGCGCCACTCGTTCCGAACGCGGGTTCGCCGCAGGATTCTTGAATCGCCTCTCGAACGCATTCCATCGGAACCGCAACAGCAGATCGCAGAAGGGCACAGCCGCAGAAGGACACAGCCGCAGAAGTTCAACGGCGCTGGCGTTGGGTGCGTCGTACGCCCATGGAACCCGTACGAGGCTTTTCCGAACGAGGTGCCGCGGCCTCGTCGCAAGACACAACTGCCATCCGATCGCCGTCGCTTCGAGTCGGAACGGCAGCACCGTCACATTCCATCGCCCTTCTGCGGCCGTGCCGTTCTGCGATCTGCCGTTGCTGTTCTAGCGGTCGATCGAGCGTCGGCTCGATGACCTTCGTCGCGGTCAGGATTGACGAGAGAACACCTCCCGCCGCTGCAACGACCGCTCGTACCACTGCAGCACCGGCGTCACGCTGATGCCGTGCACCACGATGCTGCACGCAACCACCGTGATCACCACCTGCACCAGTCGCGCGCCATCCGCCGCGCCGACGCCGTGGTTGAGCGCATAGCTCAGGTAGTACAGGCTGCCGATGCCGCGGATGCCGAACCAGCCCAGCAGCCACCGTTGCGCCTCACGGGTGCTGGTGCCGACCAGCGACAGCCGCGCCGACAACGGTCGGATCACGAGGAACAGGAGTGCGGCCACACCAACGGCCGGCCATGACCAGGCCGACGCCAGCGCGATGCCGACCAGCACCACCAGCAGCACCTCCAGCATCCGCTCCAGCGTGTCGCCGAACGACAGCGCTTCCGCGATCAGCACCCCCGCCGCCACCGCCGGTTGTTCGAGCGATTGCTCATTCACCGTCGCGGGCACCAGCGTTTCGGCCGGCGGATGGGCCACGGCACCACGACTGGCGGGGGGCGGCGTGTCGGCGGCAGCCGGATGCGGTGACTCGAGCACCACGCGTACCTCCGCCTGTCGCAGTCCCACGCCCGCAGCGAACACCGCGAGGAAGCCCCACGCGTGCGCTCGTTCGGCCGCCACGTACGAGAGCGCTATCAGCGCCAGCGCGAGGAAGTCGTTCGGCGCTCCCGTGTCGCGCGAGCGACTGCGGATGCGCATCGCGAACTGCCCGACGCCGGTGCCCAGCAGGTAGCCGATGGCCAGGCCGGCGGGGATCGCCCACACCACGCGCTCCAGCAGCCAGGTGCCGATCCAGCCGTCGATGGAACCGGCGCGCATGAATTCGAGCCCGAAGATCACGAACGGAAATGCGGCACCATCGTTCAGTCCCGCCTCTCCCGACAACCCGAACCGCACTCGGTCGTGATCCTCGGCGTCGTTCACCGAGACGGCGGCGGCCAGCACCGGGTCGGTGGGGGCGAGAATGGCGCCGAGCAGCAGCGCCAGGAACAACGGCATACCCAGCAGCCACTGCGTGGCGAGCGTCACACCGGCGATCGACAGCAGCATGACCGGTCCCGCCAGGCGCAACGCGATGCGCCACGACTTGTGCCGCAGCGGCAGACGCAAGCGCAGTCCGCCGACGAACAGTGAGACGATCACCGCAATCTCGGTCAGCGTCTGCATCCACACCCGCTGCGATGCGATGTCGAGCTGGAGCAGCCCGAAGCCGACTGGGCCGAGGCCGAGCCCGACCATGAGGTAGATGAATGACGTCGAGATGGGCAGGCGCTCCACCTGCGATGAGGTCAGCGCCATCAGCAGCAGCAGCGCGCCAACCGTGGTCATCCATCCGAGAATGCTCATGTGTGTAACGGTGGAAAGCTCATGCAAGGCGCACACGCATTACGCGGTGAGCACGGATCTTGAAAGTCAGGCAGGATGACTCCGTCGCAGCGCACCCATCGTCATGCGTCCTTGCATGCGCGGGGCCGCAGCGCGGAGCCGTCTGCACCAGAGCGCCCGCCGACAGGGGTGGGTGTGTGGTGCCGGCGCTCACCTGCACTCCGGATGGAATGATGGCCCACGAACGCACTGACACGATCAGCAAGGTCGCGGAAATGATGCGCGACATCGACTTTTGCATGCTCACGACGAGCTCGGGCACGGGCCGCTTGCGGTCGCGACCGATGTCGAACAATGGGGAAGTCGAGTTCGATGGCGACGTGTGGTTCTTCAGTGGTGCACACACGCGCAAGATCGCCGACCTCGAAGCCGAGCCGCGCGTGCAGTTGAGCTACGCCGTGCCCGACGAATTCAAGTTCATCGCGATGACCGGTGAGGCCTCCATCGTGCGCGATGTCGAGAAGAAGCAGGAACTCTGGATCGAGGATTTGGAGCGCTGGTTTCCCGCCGGACCTGAAAGTCCGGACGTGGTCCTGATCAAGGTCACGCCCACCACGGTGGCGTACTGGGTCGGCGAGGAGGAGGGCGAACTGACGATCGAGTGACACCGGCGTCGGTCGGGCCTGCCTAGCGGAAGGCAGGCCTGACCACACACCTTTGCCGGAGGGGGACGACCCGCACTGGAGTCCGGCAATGCAGATCGACAACGCGCTGGTGATGCTGTGTCGCTGAGCGACAACCGTCGCCCGGCGAACGCGAACTCGGCATCACCGTGGGGCGCGACGCTGCCGTTCGTCGGACGCGGTTCGGACCTCGATGTCCTTCGGCGACACCTCGACGCCGCGATCGCGGGCCAGGGTCACTGCGTGCTGCTCACCGGTGACGCCGGCATCGGCAAGTCACGGCTGCTGGCCACGCTGGCACAGGAGGCTGCGGCCCGCCGAGTGCTCGTGGCGTCGGGTAGTGCGTTCGCGATGGAAGCGGGCATGGCCTTCGGCGCGGTGGCCGATGCGCTGGCGCGACCGCTGCGTGCACTGGAGGCGTCCACGATCACGGTGCTGGCTCGTGGCGCCGAGGACGACCTGCGTGCGGTGATCCCCGGATTGCCGGGATCCACCGGCACGCCGCGACCCATCGATCCCGATGGCAGCAGCCGCGCACGACTGCTCTGGAACGTGACGCAGTTCCTGACGCGACTGGCGGCACGGCAGCCCATCCTGCTGATCCTCGACAACGCGCACGACGGTGACGCGTCGTCGCTGGAGTTGTTGCACTTCCTGGCGCGACAGGTGGCCGGCGCGCGTATCCTGATCGTGCTTGCATTCGTGGAGGATGGGCGCGATGCCAACCCGGTGCTGCGCGGTGTGGTGCGTTCGCTGCTCGCCGCGCGCGAGGCCACGTTGCAGCAGGTCGGCAGCCTGTCGCAGCACGACCTGGTGGACCTGCTGCAGCGCAGTTTCGCGCTCTCCGCCGGGGATGCCTCCACGCACGCCGCCACACTCTGGTCGCACACGCGCGGGAACCCGTTCTTCGTCGAGGAGTCGCTGAAGGCGTTGCTGGCGGCGGGGCGCATCCGCAAGGCGGGGACAGGCTGGATGGTGGAAGAGGCGCAGCCGGCCACGCTGCCCGCCACCGTACGCGAGGCGGTCCAAGCGCGGCTCGAAGCGCTGGACGCGGGAGCACGACGGGTGGCCGAGATCGCGTCGATCATCGAACCACGCGCGTCGTTGGATGTGCTCGAGCGCGTCTCGGGCCTGGATGCGGCGGCGTTCGCCGACGCGGTGGACGTGCTCTGCAGCCGGCGCATCCTGGTCGAACATCGCAGCCCGGATGGCGCCGATTACGAGTTCGGGCATCCGATCATTCAGTCCACCGTGCGCACCTCGCTGACCGCAGCGCGCGAGCGGGCACTGCATGCCGCAGTGGCGACGGCACTGGAAGCGATTCACGGTCCCGAATCCACCGAACACGCGCTGGCCATGGCGCGGCACCTGGTGCGGGGGCACGAACTGGGTGACGATCAGCGCACGTTGCGTTACCTCGCGGCGGCGGGCCGCGATGCACTGGCGCGGCGTGCTGACCAGGAGGCCGCGCGCTGGCTCGGTGATGCACTGCAGATCGCCGAACGGCTCGATGATGCGCCCGCAACGGCAGCATTGCTCGAGGAACTGGCCACCGCGCACATCCGGATGGGCCAGAGTGTGGAAGCGCTGCAGGGATGGCAGCGCGCTCTCGACATCGCCACCACTCGCAACGATCGACTGGCTGCGGCGCGACTGCTGCATCACCTCGGCCAGGAAACCGCGCGCGCCGGTGATGCTGCAGGCGGCCTGGCGCTGCTCGAACGTGCGACGGCGGTGGCGCGGGAGATCGCACGGCCGGATCTCGAGGTGCGCGCCCACCTCGCGCGGGCCAACATCCAGCAGACGCTGGGCCGTCACCACGACGCTACCACCGCGGTGCGGGATGCGCTCGTGATTGCCGAGCCGCTTGGCTACACCGGATTGCTGGCGCAGGCGCACCAGACCGCGCTGCAGCTCTACGCCTGGACTGGTCCGGCGGCGGTGGCGCGTGAACATGGGGTGCGTGCGCTGACACTGGCGGCGCAGGCTGGCGATCAGGATGTCGCCTGGTCGTCGCACTGGGCGATGGCGATGCTCGAGGGCTTCAGTGGCAACGCCGCCGGTGTGGGCCGTCATGTGCGCGAAGCGGCCTCGCTGGCGGATGAACTGGCGTCGCCATTCCTGCAGGCGATGACCGCTGAGATCGCGATCGAGCACGCATCCGGGGTGGGACGCTGGGACGAAGCCCTGGCGACGGCCGATCGGATCATCCCGATGGCTCGCGCCATCATGCGACGTTCTCTGCTCCCGCGTTTGCTGGTGTGGACCGGATTGATCGTGCTCGAGCGCGACGAGCCGGAACGTGCACGCGCCCTGTTCGAGGAAGCCTGGCAGCTGAGCGGTGCCGACCGGATGGACAACATCGACGTGCATGCCCTGCAGGACTTCGGCAACGTGCACAACGTGATCCTGGCGCACACCGGCATGGGCATGTATCACCTCTCGCGCGGCGACTGGGTGCGGGCGGTGGAGTATGGCGAACGCGGTCTCGCGTTGTCCGACCGCTTCGGGTACGTGGCCTGGGCCATTCACCGGCTGATCCCGATGCTGGTGGAAGCGGCGCTGCGTGTGGAAGACTTCGCCCGTGTCGAGGAGCTCACTGCGCGACTTCGGCGTCAGTCCACCGACCTCAATCACACGCTCGGCCTGGCGTGGGCCTCGGCCGGCGAGGCGCTGGTAGCGCGCGTGAAGGACAAGGCGCCCGATGCCGCAGCGCGGCTCCTGGCGGCCGCCGATGCGCTGGATGCGGTGCCCTTCGTCTTTCACGCGGCACGGTTGCGTCGCAATGCGGCACAGGTGCTGCAGGCCGATGGTGACGCCGATGGCGCCGCGCGTGCGTTGCGACATGCGCACGAGGTGTTTGCGCGACTGGGCGCCGAGTTCGAATTGCGCGGACTGCGCAACCAGCTGCGATCGCTCGGCGTACGCCTGCCGCCGCGCAGCGTGACACCGGGCGCCGGCGCGCTCACCGGTCGTGAGCTCGAGATCGCACGCGCGGTGGCGCGCCGGCTCTCCAACAAGGAGATTGGCGCCGCCCTCGACATCTCGGCGCGCACGGTCAGCACGCACCTGTCGAACATCTTCGAAAAACTCGGCGTCGATTCGCGCGGGGAGCTGGCTGATCTCGTACGCGGACATCCAGTGCTCGGCGAGCCTTGAGCTTCTACAGCATCGAGCCGAGCTGCTACTACAGCATCGAAAAAATGTTCACGCGGGGAGCGCGGGGGACGCGGGGGGCTCCGAGCGTGATACGAGCGGCGTACAGCTAGTTGCGGCTACGAGCTCTGCGCGCCGCAGCAGCAACAATTTGGGACTGGAACAGCAAAAGGCTGTAGGAACTGCGTTTAGGGCGCGCAGTTCCCACAGCTTTTGCTGTTCCATCACTGCTTGCCGTAGCCTCCATGTGGAGGTGTCGGAGCCACGACCCGCTGTACGCTGGCCATATCGCGCCCGGTTCCCCCCCGCGTCCCCCGCGCTCCCCGCGTGAACATTTTTCACGCTGCCTGCTGTATGCGCTCCCCCACAGCGCCAAGAGCTCAGGGCACTCGCGGTAGATCAATGCTCGGATTGCGGCTGAAGAAACCGATGGGACGGATCTCGAAGCTGTGCCAGGCCACCGGCATCACCGGCCAGTCTTCGGGGCGCGGCACGTGGTGGAAGCCGAGCGTGAGCCAGGCCACCACGTCGGTGTTG
>JANMON010000256.1:0-5260 GCA_031369265.1 Gemmatimonadaceae bacterium
GTGCTGCACCACCGGATGCCCGTCGGAGCGATGGTCGTCGTCCTCGCGTGCGGCGGCATCGTGGCGTATCGCTTCACCAGCACCGGGTTCCTGCCGGAGATGGACGAAGGCGCCTTCGTCCTCGATTACTGGACACCCGGCGGCACCGCACTCGACGAAACCGACCGGATGATCCATCAGGTCGAGACGCTGCTCGCGCGGACCCCGGAGATCGAAGCCACCTCACGGCGGACCGGCGCGGAGCTTGGCCTGTTCGCCACGGAACAGAACCGGGGTGACATGGTGGTGCGGATGCGCACGCGTCGGGATGCGTCGACGCAGGACGTGATCGGACGTGTGCGCGACTCGATCACGGCCACGATGCCGCGTCTGCGCGTTGAGTTCGTGCAGATCCTGTCTGACGTCATCAACGATCTGGCCGGTGCGGCCAAACCGGTCGAGATCAAGCTCTTCGGCCCCGATCTGCTCGCGCTGGAGCGCTACGGCAAGGTGCTGGCGACCGACCTGGGGAAGGTCGAAGGGCTGGAGGACGTGTATGACGGCAACGCCGAGCCCAGTGCGGAGCTGTCGATGGCTATCGACCGTGTGGAGGCGACGCGCCTTGGCGTGACGCCAGAGCAGGTCGCAATCAGTGTGAGCGGTGCGCTGCTCGGCGTGCCGGCGGGGGAGATACGGCTCGATGACCGGGCCATTGCGGTGCGCGTGCGGTCGCCCGATGCGGTGCGCTTCGACGCGGCTGCGCTGGCGTCGCTACCGGTGATCACGATGGCTGGGCGCAGTGCCACGCCGCTGGGCGCCGTCGCCAGCTTCACACCGCAGACGGTCCGCGCTGAGCTGCTGCGTGAGAATCAACAGCAGCTTGTGCGCCTGACCGCAGACGTCGCCGAACGGTCGCTGGGGGACGTTATGCGCGACGTCCGCGCCGTCCTAGCCAGCCACCCGGCGCCAGCAGGTATTCGCACTGAATTGGGCGGGCAATACGCCACGCAGCAGACGGCCTTCGCAAGCCTTCTGCTCGTGCTGGCGCTGGCGGCGGTCAGCGTGGTCGCGGTAATGGTGATCCAGTTCCGCAGCTTCGTGGAGCCGTTCGTGGTGCTGCTGGCGGCGCCGCTCAGCTTCGTCGGTGCGATCCTCGCGCTGCTGGTGACGGGCACGCCGCTCAACGTGAGCAGCTTCATGGGCGGCATCCTGCTGGTGGGCCTGATCGTGAAGAACGGGATCATCCTGCTCGACTTCACCGACCACGTGATGCAGGAGCGCGGGCTGGCACTCGAACCGGCGCTGCGCGAGGCGGCACGCGTGCGCCTGCGACCGATCCTGATGACGACGCTCTGCACGCTCTTCGGCCTGCTGCCACTGGCCCTCGGTCTGGGCACCGGCAGTGAGCTGCAGAAGCCTTTGGCATTGGCCGTCCTCGGTGGCCTTGCCCTGTCCACACCGGTCACGCTCTTCCTCGTTCCTTCGATGCTCGTCCTCGTCCGGGGCCGGGACTATGTCCGCAGCTCCAGCTGATCTCGCAAGTGTAAGTCACACCTTCCACCCACCATCAGGAGTCTCCATGACAGATCATTGCCGTATTGCCGGAACCGCGGTCGCGCTTGCGCTGCTCTCGCTGGCCAACGGTGCAGGGGCGCAGCAGTTCGTCACCCAGAAGTACACCATCGGGGGGAGCGGCGGCACTGACTACCTCGCAGCGGATCCGGCGACTGGACGCGTGTTCGTGTCTCGAGGCACGCATGTGATGGTCGTGGATGGCATGACGGGGCAGGTCGTGGGAGACATCCCCGATACCCCGCGCGTGCATGGCATCGCCTTCGCACCGAAGGAGGGGCACGGGTTCACGACGAATGCCGGTGACAGCACGCTCACGGTGTTCAACCTGTCGGACCTGAGCGTGGTGAAGAAGGTCCACATCGGCACGGATGGCGCGGATGGCATTCTGTACGACGAGTCGTCGAACATGATCCTGTCGATCAACCACAGTCATCCCGTCGGTACGGCGGTCGCGGTGAACGCGAAGACGGGTGACGTGGTCGGGACGATCCCGCTGAGTGGCGTGGCGCCGGAGGGTGGTGCAGGGGACGGCCACGGCAGAGTCTTCATCAACATCGAGGACAAGAATGCCATCGACGTTGTGGACCTGAAGACGATGAGTGTGGTCACCACCTGGCAGATTGCGCCCTGCGATGAGCCGACGGGCATCGCGTACGACACGCGAACGAATCGAGTGTTCGCGGGGTGCAGTGGGACGTCGGTGGTCGTTGATGCCTCGAGTGGCCGTGTCGTGGCGCAGATCGCGAATGGTGACGGTGTCGACGCTCTCGGATGGGATCCGGCCGAGCGGCTGATCTACATTCCCGCCGGCCGGACCGGCAACATCACCGTGGTGCATCAGGATGCGCCGGACCGGTACACGGTGCGGGCCACCGTGCCGACGGTCGCCGGCGCGAAGACGATTGCGGTGGATTCCGCTCGGCACCGGGCGTACGTGTTCGCGGTCGAATACGGGCCTGCACCCACGCCGGCGGCAGGCAGCCCGGCGCCGGCGCCGGGGGCACGACCGCCGCGTGGGCCGGTGACGGGGACGTGGTTCGTGTCCGTGGCGCACTGAGTCTTTTCGCCCGTGACGTGGCGTCTTTCCTCCGCGAGTGCCGATCTTGTGAGCCTGCGGTGATCTCAGGCTACGATATTGGAAGGACGCAGGCCTGTCGACGAAGGGGGCGGGGGTGCCGGGCCTCTCCGCCACGGCCCGCCCCACCGTGATCCACTCCCCCTGTCACCGCTTCGTATGCGCATCCTGCTGGTCGAGGACGATGACACCCTTGCCCGCCTGATCGCACGCGGCCTTCGTGCGCAGGCCTACGCCGTGGACCATGTCCGTGATGGCGCCGCTGCCGTGACAGAGGCGAGCGTCACGCCGTACGACGCCATCGTGCTCGACGTGGGACTTCCACGCCGCGACGGTCTCTCCGTCTGCGCGGAACTGCGTCGGCGTGGATCGAACGCGCGCGTGCTCATGCTCACCGCCCGCGACACCGTGACCGACCGCGTCGCCGGGCTCGATGCCGGCGCCGACGACTACCTGACCAAGCCGTTCGACTTCGAGGAACTGCTCGCCCGACTGCGCGCCCTGCTTCGCCGGCGAGGCGACGTGCTGCCGACACAACTGGTGATCGGCGACCTGGTGCTCGATACTCGCGGGCAGACCGCGACGCGCGCGGGCATGCCACTCTCGCTGACGAGCAAGGAGTACAGCCTGCTCGAATACCTGGCGCGCAATGCCGGACGGGTCGTGGGGCGGGCCGATATTTCGGATCATGTGTGGGACGACCAGTACGATCCATTCTCGAACCTGATCGAGTCGTACATCAATCGCCTGCGTCGCAAGGTGGATCGGGCCGGTCAGTCGCCGCTGATCCACACGCGACGTGGCGCAGGCTATGTCCTCACGGCGAGCGCGGACACCGCGTGACGACAGATCAGGAGACTACGTCGCGGTGGCGTGCGCGCGGTCGGCTCCCGGTGCGTGCGCGCCTCGCCCTGTGGCACGTGACTGCCGTGGCAGTCGTGTTGCTGTTGTTCGTGGTGGTCACGTCGCGGTATCTCCAGCACTCCCACGCCCAACGGATCGATGCGTCGCTGATCGAGACGGCTGATCTGGTCGTGCAAGTCCTGCGGCACGAGGCGACCGAGGAGCAAACCGAGTTGGTTTTGGCGGTGGAGGATGGTGTGCGTGAGGTGCGCTACCGGGATCGTCGCGTCATCATTCTCGATGCGTCCGGACGCGTGCTGGCTCGTTCCGACTCCCTCCCGCTCGGCGCGTTCACGCTCGGCGGGCGCGCGCTCGATGGCACGCCCACCGTCGCCCAACTGCGTCGCGCGGCGCGGGACAGCGGGCGCGCATTCGCGAGTGTCGGCACCGAGCCCAAGGCGACGCGCGTCCTCGCCATTCGCACCGCATATCTCGGGACGCCTCTGACACTCGTCGTCGCGCGTCAGCTATCGGACGACGCCGAGGGCAGCACGGAGTTCGTGCGCTGGCTCTACATGATCATTCCCTTGGCGCTCATCGTGGCGGGTGCCCTCGGGTACGTCCTGGTGCGTCAGAGTCTCGCGCCGGCGTTGGCGATGGCACGACAGGCCGAGCGGATCGGGACCGCAGGACTCGATGCACGGCTCGTGGTGACGAACGCGCATGACGAACTGGGCGAACTGGGCACCGTGCTGAACCAGTTGTTGGGCAGGCTGCAGGCATCCTTCGGACAGCAGCGGCGTTTCATGGCTGATGCGTCGCATGAACTTCGGACACCCATCGCGGTCGTTCGCAGTGCGGCGGACGTCGCTCTGCAGGCTGAGGTCTCTCCTCCCGAGTTGCTCCGCGAGGCCCTCGTCACGGTGCAAGGCGAGGGACGGCGCATGACACGGATCGTGGACGATCTCTTCCTGCTCGCGCGCGCCGACAGTGCACAGCAGCCCGTGCACCGCGAGCGGTTGTACCTCGAGGAAGTAGTCGCTGAAGCGGCGAAGGCCGGCCGGTTGTTGGGCCGTGCCAGGCGCATCACCGTCGCCGCAAACACTGCCGATGAAGCACCGTTCGACGGCGATGCGACGCTCCTGATGCGCATGCTGATGAACCTCGTCGACAACGCGATCAAGTTCAGCCCCACAGACGCCACGGTGCGGCTGCACCTGGGTGTCGAGCCGTCAGCGGCAGGTGATGTTCCCGATGGCCAGGTGTACCGCATCGTCGTCGCGGACGACGGACCGGGGGTCGAGGTCGGACTGCAGGCGTCGATCTTCGAGCGCTTCGTGCGTGGGGACCGATCTCGCGGAGCCAGTGAGTCCACCGGCTCTGCGGGCGCCGGGCTGGGGCTCGCCATTGCGCGCTGGATCGCCGAGGCGCATGGGGGCGCGCTCTTCCTCGACAGCACGGTGCAGCGCGGTGCCGTCTTTGTCGTCGAGTTGCCGATGCCACGCACGGGCACGTATTGATCGCGGCGACGTCACCGCAAACGTGGTGGGCACGCCGGTCGGTGCTAGGCGGCGTGATCGCCGCTGGGGGCGTGACGTTCGCCGCGCTCGCGCTGGCCGTCGCTCGGAACCAGCCCACAGCGCTGGACGCCGCGATCCGTTCCGCCGTCATGCGCGCAGCACCATCAGCATGGCTGCATGCCGTGTTCAGCGCGCTGTCGTTTCTGGGCTCCGTGCTCGTCCTCGGTCCGGTCGCGTGCCTCGCGGTGTTCGGGCTGTGGCGCCGCGG
>JANMON010000275.1:0-24516 GCA_031369265.1 Gemmatimonadaceae bacterium
AAGAAGGCGCAGACGAAGCTGAGCGGCCTGTATCGCAGTGAGGATGGCGGCGCGACCTGGACCCGCACCAACACCGAGAACGTCCGCCCGTTCTACTACTCGCAGGTGCGCGTGGACCCGAAGAACGCCGATCGCGTCTACTGGTCGTCCACGCCGGTGAAGGTCTCCGATGATGGCGGCAAGACGCCGCGTGACGCGACGGTCGGCATCCACGTGGACCACCACGCGATGTGGATCGATCCCAACGATCCCGAACACATCGTGGTCGGCAACGACGGCGGCATTGCGCAGACCTGGGACAAGGGTGGCAGCTATGACATCCTGAACAACATCAACATCGGCCAGTTCTACGCCGTCAGCTTCGACATGGCGACGCCGTACAACATCTGCGGTGGGCTGCAGGACAACGGGTCGTGGTGTGGCCCGAGCCGTCGCGTGCGCGGACAGATCACCAATGAGAACTGGGTCTACATCAGCGGCGGCGACGGCTTCGTGACCGCCAACGACCCGACCGATCCGAATACGGTGTACAGCGAAAGCCAGGGTGGCAACATCGGCCGCCTGAACATGGTCACGGGCGAGCGCACCTCGCTGGTGAAGCCGAGCTGGCGCCCGCGGTACATGGAGTTCGAGGACTCGATCATCGTCGAGCGCGGCGACACCACCAAGCCGGAGACCCCGGCACAGCGGCGGCGCATCGCCACGCTGCGCGCACAGCAGCTGGCCGACTCGTCGGCGCTCGACATGCGCTGGAACTGGAACACGCCGTTCTTCCTCTCGCCGCACAACCCGGCGGTGTTCTATGCCGGCGCCAATCGCGTGGTGAAGTCCACCAAGCGCGGCGACGACCTGATGGTGATTTCGCCCGACCTCACGCTGCGCGACACGATGAAGATCCGCATCAGCACGCGGACCACCGGCGGCATCACCACCGACGCCACCGGCGCCGAGACGTTCGGCACGATCACCTCGCTGATCGAGTCGCCGCTGCGTCCGGGGCTGCTGTATGCGGGCACCGATGACGGCAACGTGTGGCTCACGCGCAACGACGGCGCCACCTGGGAGAAAGTCCCCGCGTCGCGATTCGCCGGCCTGCCGGCCGAGACGTACGTCAGCCGTATCGAAGCCTCGCACCACGACACGTCCACGTTCTACATCACGTTCGACAACCACCGTCGCGGTGATTTCACGTCGTACGTCTACGCCACGCGGGACTACGGCGCCACGTTCAGCAGCCTGACGTCCACGCTGCCGAGCGGTGGCCCGGACTTCGCCCACGTGATCCGCGAGGATCCCGAAAACCCGGACCTTCTGTTCCTCGGCACCGACGTCGGCGCCTACGTGTCGATGAACCGTGGCCAGAGCTGGCAGAAGTTCATGACCGGCCTGCCGACGGTGCCGGTGCACGACCTGCAGATCCATCCGCGTGATCACGAGCTGATCGCCGGAACACACGGCCGCGCCATCTACGTGGTGGACATCGCGCCACTGCAGCAGATGCGTGGGACGGTGCTGGCCAAGAAGGCGCACCTGTTCGTGCCGAAGGTGGCGCTGGCGCTGGGTCAGGCGCCGGATGCCGCCGGTACGGCCGGTGGTGGCAACGGTCACAAGCGCTTCGCAGTGAACTCGGCCCCGTCGGGTGCCGAGATCGCGTATCGCATCGCCGAGGCGCAGCCGGGCAAGCGGGTGTCGATCACGATCACCGATGCTGCGGGTGACACGATGCGCACCTTGATGGGCCCCGGCAGCGTGGGCGTGCACCGCGTGATGTGGGACATGCGCGGCAAGCGTCCGGCGACGCCGCCGCTGTCACCGGCCGAACGCCGGGACAGTGTCCGCACACAGGTCGCCACCATGAAGATCCTCGACTCGCTGCAGACGGCGGGTGTGGACAGCAACGTGGTGCGCATGGTGCGCGCGGCGGTGACCAGCGGCCGCACCGCCGATCTGCTCACGCAGTTCGCTGGCGGCGGCGGTGGCGGTGCTGGGGGCCCTGGTGGTGCGGCGCAGGCGCCTGGGATTCCGGCCTGGTCGGATCGCCCGGGTGAGGGTGCCGTGGCCGGTGCGCGCGGTGCGGGCGGTGGTCGCGGCGGTGCCCCGGGAGCCGGCGGTGCGCCGGGTGCCGGTGGTCCGCCCAACGCGGCCGTCATGCAGCAGATCTTCGGTGCCTTCCGCGGCGTCCAGGGTAGCTTGTTCGGTCGCGGCGGCCGTGGCGGTGGCGGCGGTGGCGCACCGATGGTGAAGACCGGCGAGTATCTCGTCACCTTCACCTACGGCGACGACGTGCAGAAGCAGGTGCTGCGCGTGGAGCGCGATGCCGCGTTGACCGGTGCCACCGGCTTCGGTGGCGAAGACGAGGACGAGGGAACGGAAGACGACGGCCGCTCGCGCTGAGCGGACGCCTCCAACTTCGAATGGAGCACGGCGCATGACGGAACCGCTGGTGGCCTCGCCTATGCTGGTGAACACGAAGGCAGGCACGGGTGAGGCACCAGAGGTGCTGGACATGCGGACCATCCGGCAGGTGGTCGTGGCGTCATCGGCCGGCACGGTCATCGAGTGGTACGACTTCTATGTGTTCGGGACACTGGCGCCGATCCTGGCGCCTTTGTTCTTCCCGAGTTCGAGCGAGACGGCGGCGTTCCTCAATACGCTGGCGACGTTCGGGGCGGGGTTCGCGGTCCGGCCGCTCGGCGCTCTGGTGTTCGGGCGCATCGGCGACATGGTCGGCCGCAAGTACGCGTTCATGGTCACGCTGCTGATCATGGGCATCGCCACGGCGGCCATTGGTATCCTGCCGACGGTGGCGACGGTCGGCATCGCCGCACCGATGATGCTGGTGTTCCTGCGCCTCCTGCAGGGCCTCGCGCTCGGCGGCGAGTACGGCGGGGCCGCGATCTACGTCGCCGAGCATGCGCCCGCCAACCGGCGCGGTTTCTTCACCAGCTTCATCCAGGCCACCGCCACACTGGGCCTGCTGGTGTCGCTGATCGTGATCCTCGGCACGCGCGCAATCATCGGCGAGGAGGCCTTCAAGTTGTGGGGCTGGCGAGTGCCGTTCCTGCTCAGCGCCTTGCTGGTGGTGATGTCGTACTACATCCGCCGCCGCATGAGCGAATCGCCGATTTTCGCCAAGATGAAGGCCGAGGGCACCGTGAGCCGGATGCCGATCAAGGAGGCGTTCGGCACCTGGGAGCGATGGAAGATCTTCCTCTCGGTGCTGTTCGGCGTGGTGGCAGGGCAGGCGGTGGTGTTCTACACGGGACAGTTCTTCGCGCTGTTCTTCATCCAGAAGGTGCTCAAGCTCTCGCTGACGGATTCCTACGTCACGGTCGCCATCGGCATCTTGCTCGGCACGCCGTTCTACCTGCTCAGTGGCGCGCTGTCGGACCGCATCGGGCGCAAGCGCATGATCATCGGCGGACTGTTCCTGGCAGCGCTGACACTCTACCCGATCTACCGGGGAATGATGTGGGCCGGTGGACCCGTCACAGGAGAAGGCGCGGCGGCCGTGGCGTTGCATCCGAACATCCCGGTGCTGGCGCTGCTGGTGGCGTTGCAGGTGCTGCTGGTGACGTTGTCGTACGGGCCGATGGCGGCGTTTCTGGTGGAGTCGTATCCCGCGCGGATCCGGTACACGTCGATGTCGCTGCCGTATCACCTCGGCAACGGCTGGTTCGGCGGCTTCACGCCGCTGATCGCGGCGGCGATGGTGGCGGCGTACGAAAGCCCGTTCGCCGGCCTGGTGTATCCGATCTCGGTGTGCGTGATCGGTGGCGTGATCGGCCTGTTGTTCGTGCGCGAACCGAACGCGGCGACGGCCAACGACACGGCCTGACCGCCGCGCTCCAATGCCACAGGACGACCGAGTGCGCCCCGCGTCACACGACGACGACGGCGCATCGATCCGTCTCGTGCTGGCGTGCGCTTTGCGGTAGAGTTCGCTGCCTCTGTCGCCGCGGCCACCGGTGCGTCTCCGCTGTCCACATCACCCCGGAGTGACATTCATGGTCGTTGCACTGCTGGCGCTGCTGGTCACCGCGACCGACACCACGATGCGGGTATCGTCGCAGCCCGACACGGTATCGGTGTTCAGCGTGACGGAGGCAGTCGCACCGCTGCAGCCTTTGCCGACGATGCAGGCGGGTAGGCCCGCGCTGACGCCGCTGGCCGTCGGCGTTCCGCTGCTGCCGGTCGTGCCGATCGACACCGGCACTCGCAAACGGCAACGTGGCGTGGCGTATTCCGAGTGGTACGGCCGCCGGGTGGCGATTCACAAGGCGCTGAGCTGGACGATGCTGCCGCTGTTCGCGGTGTCGTATTACACCGGCACGCAGCTCTTCGACAAGGGGAAGGACGGCGTGTCTGGCACGGTCCGCACGCTGCATCCGATTGCCGCTGGTGGCGCCGCCACCATCTTCGGCGTGAACACCGTGACCGGCGTGTGGAACCTGTGGGCCTCACGACACGATCCGGCGGATCGCAAACGTCGCTACCTGCACGCGGCGCTGTTCATGCTGGCCGACGCCGGGTTCGCCTATGCGGGCTCGCTGGGTGGAGACGCGGGTGAAGAGCCGGAGATCCGCTCCCGGCACCGTGCGGTGGCGATCAGCTCCATGGGTGTCAGCACCGCCGGCTGGCTGGTGATGCTGCTGCGGAAGTGACCATGTCGATGACTGAGACGCTGGTGACGACATTCGAGCCGTGGAGCGCGTTGTACGCCAACTCCGCTGTACTCGCCACCGCGCTCAAGTTCGCGCATCTCGGCGCGATGATGATTGGTGGCGGCCTGGCACTTGGTGCCGATCGCGGGGTGCTCCGCGCGGGACGCGTGGCGGACGCCGCCGGCCGCACCGCGCTGGCCGACACCGTCGGCGACGTGCATCGCCCGGTGGTGCTGGCCCTGCTGGTATCGCTGGTCACAGGACTCCTGCAACTGGCCGCCGACCTCGAAGCGTTGCTGCCGAACCGGATCCTCTGGATCAAGCTGTCGTTGCTCGTCCTGCTGCTCGGTAACGGCGTGCTGATGTTGCGCGACGAGCGGGCCCTGCGTCGGGATCCTCAGGACACCTCGCGGGTCGCCGCACTCCGCCGTCGCGCGATGAGCAGCGTGGTGCTCTGGCTGGCCATCGTGCTGGCCGGAGCGGGACTGATGCAAGGATGAGGAATCGCCGAATGCCGATGCTGCACCAAGAAACCGATGCGGAGTGTGACGGGTGCGCGCTGCACGCCGACCGCCGCGCGTTCCTCGGGCGCGTGGTGTCGGCCGTGGCCGTCGCAGCGCTGCTGCCGGAGCTGCTGCAGGCCGTGCAACCCCTCGCCGTGACGCGGCATGTCGGCCGTGCCAGCCATGGGCTCGTCCGCTACCCGATTCCCGCTGCCGACGGCGCCACCGTGGACACCACCAACGAGGTGATCATCGTGCGATCCGCCGGCAAGTGCTTCGCCTTCGCGCTCAGCTGTCCGCATCAGCGCGCGCTGCTGCGCATCCGGAGTGGCGGCGCCACGGCCTTCCAGTGCCCGAAGCACAAGTCCGAGTACACCCTCGATGGTGTGTTCATCCGCGGTCGCGCCACCCGCAACATGGATCGCCTCGCGATCCGTCGTGACGGTGCGGAGCTGGTGGTGGACATCGAGTCGGAGATTCACAGTGACACCGATGGTGCGGCGTGGGCGGCGGCGACGGTGACCGCGTGACGCGCAGTGTGTTCCAGCCGGTGCCAGACCGGTGATGACGTCGTCCTTCCACAGGTAATTCATGAAACCAGACACGACGAAGTGTTCCGGTTGTACGCTCCGCAACAGCACCGTTTCCAGACGCGACTTCGTGTCGGCGGCCACGCTCTCGGCGGTGGCCGTGGTGCTCACGGCCTGTGGCGGTGAGGATGGACCGACGGGGCCCATCTCGCCGGGCGTGGGCGAAATCTCGGTGCGCATCACCGACTTCCCGGTGCTCAAGACCGTGGGAGCGGTGGCCAAGGTCCGCAACTCGCCACCGGTGGCGATGGCACACACCAGCGACGGCTACATCGCATTCTCGATGTCGTGCACGCACCGCGGCTACACCGTCGTGATCGATGACGACTACACCATCTTCTGCCCCAACCACGGCGCCGAATACACCGCCACCGGTGTGTGGCGTGGCGGCCAGAAGACCTCGAGCCTGGTGCGGCTGCCGGTGGTGGTGGACGAGAACTCCGTCAACGCAACCATCACGCTGGGCTGACAGTCCGCCGATCTTTCGCCCCTGGTGCCGTCGCGGCACCGGGGGCGATCGTGTCTTCAGGCGCGCGTGCGTCCAGGCGTGTCGAGCCGGCGCGCCAGACGAATCCGCAGCGCCTCGTGCACGTACGGCGCATCGTGCAACTCCAGCACGTCGGTCCGCGATACCACGCGCTGCTCGATCAGGTGAAAGACCCGCGCCATCGTCCACGTCTCCTGCACGCGCTCCAGCAGCACGGCGTCGTCATTCGGCGCCACGACCCCCTCCCGCACCACGGCGTTGTACCAGCCGGCGGCCGCGGATTCGCTCACCTCGCGCAGCAGGGCGGGGCGGAGCCAGCGTCGCGTGAGCGTGCCACACGGGCCGCGAGGTTCGGTGATCTGCAACTCACTGGTGCCGATGCGCCAGCGATCGCCCAGGCAGACGGTGTGCTCGGTGAGCCCGTCCACGGTGAAATTCTCCCCGAACGCGCCGAAGCCGTAGACGCTCGCATCGACATCGCGCGACATGTTGCGCAGCGCGTCGGCATGCTCCACGGCGTGCGGGCGGAGCACCGCATCCCACATCGAATAATGCGACGCCGCGTAGACCAGCACGGCTTTTTTCGGACCGCCGTGATGTTTCTTCTCCTTCTGCGCGTCACCGACCAGGCCGAGCGGATGCACGTCAGCGCGTGGCAGGGCGGACTTCAGGATCGCCGAGCGCCACGCAGTGGGCGCACCGCCCGGCTCGCGCGGCGAGTGCAGTGCACGGATCGGTCCTGCCATCACGGCACGCACCACCCCGCGCTCGGCCAGCGATTCTGTCGGCAACGTCATCCGGGAAAGTTACGACACGTCTCGTGTGCCGCCGCCCGATGACGAATGGATGAGGTTGCTGCGGGCTGCAGGCTTCGTGGTCCGCGGCCGACCATCAGGGTGGTGATCTGTCGCGCGGGGTACGGATGTCGTGCGGCATCTGGCGCGTACCGATGACAGCCTCGCACCTTGTGCGCACTTCGTCCGACCCTCATTCCACCGCACTCCGACATGTCTGAACAGAGCTTCCTCGCGCAGGTGCATCGTGCCTTCGACGCGGCTGCGACTTTCACCAACCATCCGGCGGCGCTCCTCAACCAGATCAAGGAGTGCAATGCCGTCTATCGGGTCACCTTCCCCATCCTGCGCGACGATGGCACGATCCGCACCATCGTCGGCTGGCGCGCCGAACACAGTCATCACAAGCTGCCCACCAAGGGTGGCATCCGGTACGCGATCAACGTGAACGAGGATGAGGTGATGGCACTGGCCTCCCTCATGACCTACAAGTGCGCCGTGGTGGACGTGCCGTTCGGGGGGGCCAAGGGCGGCATCAAGATCAACCGCAAGGAGTTCAGCGAGCACGAACTCGAACGGATCACGCGGCGCTACACCTTCGAACTCTGGAAGAAGAACTTCATCGGTCCCGGCGTGGACGTGCCCGCGCCCGACTACGGCACCTCCAGCAAGGAGATGGCCTGGATCGCCGATACCTACGCGCAGCTGGCCGTCGGTGACCTGAATGCACTCGGCTGCGTGACCGCCAAGCCGATCGCACAAGGCGGCATTCGCGGGCGCACCGAAGCCACCGGTCGCGGCATCTACTACGGCGTGCGCGAGGCCTGCGACAACACCGAGGACATGAAGGTGATCGGCCTGACGAAGGGCCTCGAAGGGAAGCGCTTCATCGTGCAGGGACTCGGCAACGTGGGCTACCACGCGGCCAAGTTCATGCAGGAAGGTGGCGGCGTGCTGGTGGCGGTGGCCGAGCACGACGGTGCGTTGTACAACGAACGCGGCATCGACCTGCAGGCGATCATGGCACATCGGCGCGAGGCGGGGTCGCTGAAGGGCTTCGCTGGCGCCAGCTACATGGCCGACTCGCGTGCCGCGCTGGAACTGCCCTGCGACATCCTCGTGCCGGCCGCGCTGGAAGGGCAGATCACCGCCGAGAACGCGCCGCGCATCCAGGCCAGGCTGGTGGCCGAAGGCGCCAACGGTCCGACCACGTTCGAGGCCGACGGCATCCTGCACGAACGTGGCGTGATGGTGCTGGCGGACATGTTCCTCAACGCCGGTGGTGTGACGGTCAGCTACTTCGAGTGGCTGAAGAACCTGTCACACGTCCGCTTCGGCCGCATGGAAAAGCGGTTCGAGGAGACGGCGTTCAAGAACGTGCTGAAGGCGGTCGAGGACCTCACCGGCAAGACGCTCGGCGAGGAGCGCATGGCGCGCCTGTCGCACGGCGCCGACGAGGAGGACCTGGTGAACTCGGGCCTCGAGGACACGATGATCTCCGCCTGGCACCAGGTGCGCGAAGTGTGGAGTCGCCACGACCGGAAGACCGACATCCGCACCGCCGCCTTCATCTCTGCCATCAACAAGGTCGCGGTGAGCTACCAGGACCTCGGCATCTTCCCGTGATGTCGCGTCAACGTCCCATGCGAGGTGTGCTGTGTCGGATGCAGCACGCCCTTACCGTACCTGCAACTGCCTGACGCAAAGGCGCAAGGACGCGAAGGCGCAAGGAACAGCAACGGCTGAGGGTTCGCTCCGCGAATATTTGCTGCTCCGCGAGTGAATGCGTTGCGTCTTTGCGCCTTCGTGGCTTTGCGTCAAGCAGTGGCTGTTGCTGTTGCGCTCGAAGATCGCGGACCAGCTCAGTGCTTGAACAGCTCCACACCGCTGGCCACGAACTGCACTTCGGTGGCGGTGCCGTCGGCGTTGCGCACCAGCGGTGCGCCTTCGCCGATCAGGTGATCGGCAGCGGCCTTGGAGTGGGTGGTGATCCTGGTCACTCCCTCCATCCGCGCGCGGCGACCGACCATCGACTGCGGAATGAAGAAGCCGTAATCCTTGAACGTCACCCGCATGCCGTTGCCCTCGGCGGTGGGGGCGACCTGCATCCAGCAGCCTTTCTCGGTGCACTCGCGCGTGATCACGCCCTCCACGATCACCGGCGTGCTGGTGTAGGTGCGCGCGGCGCTCATCAGGCGGCTGACCGGGATCGCCGTGCCCGCGGCCACGGCGGCGCCGCGACGTACCACGGCGGAATCCACCGCCGACTGGGCGGCCAGCGGGGCGACGGCGGTGGCGAGGAGGGCGGCGAAGCTGCATACGCAGAGCAGGCGCATGATTGGAACCGTCGAGGTCGGTGATGGGTCGCGGGGGATGCGACCGAAATATCTCCGGCCGGCCGTCAGTCCGGAATGCGGCAGCGGCGCACCTGTCACGCGACTCCGTCGCGGGGATAATATGAACGGGTGAAGCGCCCTCCCTTCTTCTATCGCGAGTCGCACGGCATCAGGGTCTCGGTGCGCCCGGTGTTCCTGCCGGCGCAGTCGCAGCCGGCGCATGCGCAGTTCGTGTTCGCCTATTTCGTGCGCCTCGAGAACGTCGGTGACCAGGCCGCGCAGTTGTTGTCGCGGAAGTGGTTGATCCACGATTCGGTGGGCGACGGCGAGGACACCGAAGTGGAAGGCGAAGGGGTGGTGGGCGAGTTGCCCGTGATCGCGCCCGGGCACATCCACGAGTACCAGAGCTTCTGCGTGCTCAAGTCGCCCAGCGGCTACATGGAAGGCCAGTACTTCTTCCGTCGAGCGGACAAGTCGCGCTTCGCCTCGGACATCCCGCGCTTCGTGCTGGATGCCGAGAACGCGCTCGGGCCGACGTCGTAGTCGAGTTCTGCCCCGGACACACAACGGCCCGTCACCGCGAGCGCGGTGACGGGCCGTTCTGCCTTCGACGCCAGCTCGACACGATCGCGAGCCGACGGCCTGGACAACTGAAATCAGGCGACGGTCTGGTGACCGATTGCCCAGGTCGAGCCGGCGGAAGGACTGCGACTGGCCATGGGATCACCTCCTCGAGAAATGTTGAACAGTGGGCAGAACTGCACACCGCGCGCAGCGGTGGCACCGAAGAATTAGCGCATCATCCCCTCGTGCGCTATCCCTTCCGAAAGTCGTACTCCACCACTCCACTCACGAGCCATGGCCGACCGAAACTGGACCCCGATCTTCCTCGCCGCCGACGTACCGCTGCCCGCGGGCGCCTACAGCCCGGCCGTCCGCGCCGGTGACTTCGTGCACGTCTCAGGGCAGGTGCCGAAGGACTTTCGCACCGGTGCCTTGGTCGGTGACACCGTCGAGGAGCAGGCGGTGCAGGTGATCGCCAACCTGCGCGAGGTGCTGGCCGCCGCGGGCGCCACGCTCGACGACGTGGTGGCGGCCACGATCTATCTCACCAACGAGCAGGATTGGGGCTCGGTCAACGACATCTGGAAGGCCAGCTTCTCAGCCCCGTACCCGTCTCGCACCACCGTCGGGGCGCGTCTGCGTGGCATCCTGATCGAAATCAGCGCGGTGGCGTACCAACCGCGCTGATCGGCGCCTCGGCGCGGCGGTGAGCGCACCGCCGCCCGCCGCCACGTGCGGCCACAGTCAGCGCGCCATCCACTTGTTGCGCAGCCCTTCCACGCGCTTCCGGTTCGCCCCCAGATCACCACGACCGATGCGTGAGGCCGAGCGGACGTGAATCACGCCGGCCGCCGAATCGAACCGGAACTCCACATCGTCCACGAAGCGGAGCAGCAGGCTGGTACACTCGGCGTGCAGGTACCCGTCGCCCGCGGTGACCACCTTGGTGCGGGGCCACGCCTCGAGCACCTGCTGCAGGCGCGCCATCTCCCCCGCGCCGCCCGGAGCCGCGAACGGGGCGACCAGCTGCGACGCTGGCGTCCCCGACTCCGAGTTCACGCAATTCGGCGTGGCGGGGCAGGGGCGGAGTCGGCCGGCCTGCAGGCCGAGGCGGGTGGGACGTGCTGCAGCACTGCCGAACATGACGCCTCCGAGAGTGACCATCAGGGTCCAGCGAACGACAGTTGCAGACACGCGGGTGTCTCCCGGAGAGGACAGCGCCGCTCGAGATGAATGTGTAACTCGTTGCGGGACCGATCGTTATACAAGGTGACCCAACGGCGCATGCCGTGCAATGTCACTCTTCCGAGGCGCAGACCCCCGCACTCCCGCGTGGCCTCGAATTCGACCGTTGGACCCATCTGGAGCACGCCATGACCTTCCCCTCGACAGTCGCCATCCGCCGCGTCGCCGCACTCGGACTGGCCGCCGTCTCGCTGGCTGCCTGCAACAACAAACGTGTGAGTCGCGTCGATCCCGCGCGTGTCACGGATCTCTCGGGCCGGTGGAACGACGTGGACTCGAAGCTCGTCGCCAACGCGCTCATCGAGCAGACGTTCGGTGGCCCGTGGACCGCGCAGTACGCCTCCTCGCATGGCGGCACGCCGCCGACGGTGATCGTCGGTGCGTTCCGCAACCGCACGCTGGAGCACGTGCCGATCGGCACCTTCGTGAAGGATCTCGAGCGCGCCTACGTCAACAGTGGCCGCGTGCGACTGGTGGCCAGCCGCGATGAGCGCAGCGAGGTGCGCGACGAGCGCGAGGACCAGCAGGTGAACGCCTCGGCCGAGACGCGCGCCCGCGTCGGCAAGGAGAGCGGCGCCAGCTACATGCTGCAGGGTGACGTGCAGGCGATCGAAGACGCGGAAGGCCGCGAGAAGATCGTCTTCTACCAGGTGGATGCGTTCCTGGTGGACCTCGAGAGCAACCAGAAGGTCTGGATCGGGCAGCACAAGATCAAGAAGTACATCGATCGTCGCCGCGTCGGCTGGTAACCAGGAGCCATGACCATGCACACCACACTGAAAGCCACGGTGCTCGTTGGCGCCGCGTTCGCGATGGCGGCCTGCAACGGACCGCGCCGCATCCGCGAGCGGCCCATCATGGAGAACGGCGACCGCACCGAATCGCAGGACCGGTTGATTGCGCGCGCCGCATCCGAAGGGAACACCAGCACCGCGCGCCTGACGCGGGCCCGCGACAGCGTGTACGCCCGCGCCGTCGCCACCTGCCGTGGCACCATCTGCGCGTCGCTGGCCAAGGGCGAGATCTCGCTCGGCATGACGCCGGCGCAAGCGATGGCGGCCACACGCACCTCGCCCTCCGCCTGGACGCTGCGCGAGGCCGGTGCCGCCACCGTCATGGTGCCGCGCTACCTCGCCAGCTCACCACGAGACGCCACCGGTGAAGTGGTGATGGTGCAGTTCGACGACGATCGGCTGAATGTGGTCAGCTATCGCGAGACGCAGGGTATCCGCGTGGTCAGCTCACCGTCCGACACCACCACCGACGGGCGCGCGAAGGCGATGGCTGATGCGCTGATCCGTGAAGGCGACCAGTTCAACGCCGCCGGTGACCGTGCCAAGGCGCTCGACCGCTACGATCGCGCGCTGGCGCTGAAGGCCGACGACATGATGCTCGAATACAAGATCGCGACCATGCTCGACCTCCAGATGCGGCCCGTCGAGGCGCAGATCCGCTACCAGCAGTTCCTGCAGTCGATGGAGCTGGAACTGATCGAGGCCCGCGGCGACGCGGCGGCGAAGATGGCTGATGCCATCGCGAGGGCGCAGCAGCGATTGATCGTGCTGGAGCGCCAGACGTCGGTGCCGGCCGCGGCGCAGGCGACGGGTGCGCCGACGCCGATGCGTGCCCGTGCCGACTCCACGCGCACACCGGTGGATTCGGTGAAGGTGCCGGTCGATTCCACCCGCGTGCCGGTGGACTCGCTGACGCCGAAGCCCGACTCGCTCGATCCGCGCCACTGAGCGCGTGCACGAACGGTGTGATGCCGGTCCGCATGACGGCATCGCATCGAGTGGCTTCCGTCGGTTCCCGTCACGTCGCACGCCCGCTGAGACTCCCCCGTCATGCGTCGCTTCCTGCTGCTGGCCGTCGTACTCACGACATCGACCGCGTGCACCACGCTGTCGAACACTGCGCGCAGCTACCTCACGGCTCCCAACGGGCTGCAGGTGGACGACGATCGCGTGCGCAGCCTGCTGCAGCGCGGCATGGCGGACTCGGCGTTCCGCGCCGTGGGCAATCGCAAGTCCTCGCTGAGTCCTGACGATCGGCTGATCCGGCTGCTCTACCAGGGTTCAGCGGCACGGTATGCGGGCCGGTATCGCGAGGCCGGGGCGCTCTTCGACCAGGCCTTCGCGGTGAGCGAGGATCGCTACACCAAGAGCATCAGCCGTACCGCGGCGTCGATGCTCACCAACGACTACGCACTGCCGTACACCGCCGGTCGGAACGAGCGGTTGCTGCTGCATTACAACGCGCTGCTGGCCTGGAGCGCCGCCAGTGATGCCGAGGCGGCGGCGGTGGAAGCCCGCCGCCTGGTGGCCCTGCTGGCCAGCGCTGGCGAGCCCGATGACGACGACGAGCGTCCGATGCGCGCCGCGATGCATGCGGTGGCGGCGGCGGCGTTCGAACAATCGGGTGACTGGAACGACGCCACCGTGGCGCGCCGCAACGCGGCGCGTCTGGGTGCGTTGGTGGACACCGCCTGGACCGCGCCCGGTGACTCGACGGGTGACGTGGTGCTGGTGGTCGAGCGCGGCGACGTGGCGCACAAGGTGGCGGTGGGCCTCACCATCCCGATCTTCAACGGCGACAACCTCAATACCGCGGGCGGTGAGTTCGCCGCGCAGCGGCTGCTGGGTGACTTCGGCGCGCTGCGCAACGGCGGTATCTGGTACGATGACACGCCGTCCTGGCGCTTCACCGATACGCGCTACGGACCACTGCGCGGGCAGCGCGCGAGCTACCTGCTGGACATGAGCTGGCCGGTGCTGCGTCGCGCACCACAACTCGGTGCTGGACTGGTGCGCGCCCGGATCTCGGAGGAGGAGCAGGCGCCGCTGGTCACCGCCAGCCTCAGTGATGCGCTGGCGTCCGACTATCGCCGCGACCGCAGCGCCATCCTGTCGCGCACCGTGACTCGTGCGGTGACCAAGTACCTGGCCGCGCGCGCCGTGGAAGCGGCCGCCGAAGCGGCGGCGAAATCCGACGACGGTGACGGCAAGAAGTCGAAGTCGAAGAAGTCGAAGAAGGACGACGATGGCAGCAAGGCCGTCGGCATGATGGCGCGCATGTTCGCCAACGCCGCCACCACGGCCCTCGAACGCGCCGACACCCGCGCCTGGACGCTGCTGCCGGGCAGCGTGTCGGTGGTGCGCATGCGAATCCCCGCCGGATCACACGAGGTGCTCGTGGATGCCGCGGGGACTCGGCAACTCAGCCTGCCTGGCGTGGTGGTGCGCGCCGGTCGCACGACGCTCGTGTCAGTGCGGCTCTGGCGAGAGCCCGGCGAGGGAATCCGCCCGATGGTTGAGCGAGCCGCAGTCCAGAAGGCCACGCCAGAGCGCTGACTTCACGTCCGGCATCGCCGGCTCGACATCGATCAGCGCGCGCAGCAGCGAGGCCGGACCGTCCATCACCGCGCCGTCGTCCACGCAGTCGTCGTACGCATCGTCGTCGTCGTAGGCGTCAGCGAACACGGGTCCCTCCGTCACGGCCGCGCCGCGGGTAGGCGATCCGCGCCGGCTTGGGGCGACGCCAGGGCTGCAGGAGGAGCGCGGGAGCCAGCAGGGACACCACCAGCAGGACGGCTGCACTCATCGGAGCCTCTGACGCAAAGTGTTTCACCATGTGGGCACATCGGCGTGCCGTTCCGGTCCACTGCGAGCAAGTCTCGGCTGGGACATGCGGGGCTTGAGTCCCGTGCGTCCGGCCACTGCTCGCCCGTGGGCCTGCACTCTCCAGACGCGCCGGGGTGGCCCGAGGTAATGCCGCCACGCCGGCCGCTGGCGTGGCCCGGCGGCGATAGCTTGCACCGATCCTCAATCCCGTCACGGTGTCCCTGAATCAGCCCGTCGTTCGCCCTCTGCCGGCCCTGCGATGAGACACGTCGTCGTCATCGGCGCCGGCGCGGCAGGTACCATGGCGGCCATCTTCGCCGCCCGCAGCGGCGCCCGCACCACGCTCATCGAGCGCACGCGGGATGGCGGCCGCAAGATCCTGATCAGCGGCGGTGGGCGCTGCAACGTGCTGCCGTCACGGGTGGACGAGGCACGGTTCGTCACCGACTCGTCGCCAAACATCCTGCGCAAGATCATCCGTTCCTGGCCGTTGCCCGAGCAGATCCGTTTCTTCGAGCAAGACCTCGGCATCCCGCTGGAGCACGAAGAGGAGTCGCTCAAGCTCTTCCCGGCCTCGCACAAGGCGCGCGATGTGCGCGACGGGCTGCTGGCCTGCGCGGAGCGCGAGGGAGTGACGCTGGTGATGGAGACCAGCGTCGCGGATGTCGTGCCCGACGGGGCGCAGTGGACCATCACGTCCGATGATGGCCGGACCTGGACCGCCGATGCGGTGATCGTGGCCACCGGTGGCCTGTCGGTGCCGGCCACCGGCAGCGATGGCCGCGGGCTGGCCCTGCTGCGCCGACTGGGGCACACGTTGCATCCCACCTATGCGGCACTGACGCCGATCACCGTGGAGCCGAACGAGTTCACGGAGCTGGCCGGCATTTCGCTGCCGGTGACGGTGACGGCGCGCCACGGTGCCGAGCGCGCCACCGCCACCGGCGGATTTCTCTTCACGCATCGCGGCTACAGTGGCCCGGCGGCGTTGAACGTGTCCCACGTCGCGGTACGCTCCCGGTCCGGCAGTAGCGAACGCGCCACGCTCGCAGTGCGCTGGACACCGCTCGGCGAGGAGGAGTGGACGGCGCGGCTGCAGCCACATGGCGCCCGCACCGTGTCGGGTGCCGTGCGGGCCGAAGTGCCGGAGCGACTGGCGGCGGTGCTGATCCGTCGCGCGGGCGTGGATCCGTTGCGGCCGTTGACCGAGTTACGCCGCGAGGAGCGTCTGCGTCTGGTGGACGTGCTGGTGCGCGGCGAATTGCCGTGGGCCGGCGACGAGGGCTACAAGAAGGCGGAAGTCACCGGCGGCGGGGTGAGCCTGGCCGAGGTGGATCATCGCACGATGGAGAGTCGCCGGCAGCCGGGCCTCTTCCTGTGCGGTGAAGTGCTGGACGCCTTCGGGCCGATCGGCGGCTACAACTTCTTCTGGGCCTGGGCCACCGGGCGGGCGGCCGGCATGGGCGCTGCAGCCGGGCGATAGCCAATCGATAGTTCTTGCCGTAGAGTACGGTGTGACCGGCAGCAGATAATTCAGTATCACTCTCCCCCCAGAGGTCGGAAATGTCCGTCTTGCGCTCGCTCCGGTGGTTTGCCGTGGCCGCCGTGGCACTCATGCTTGCAGGTCCCCTTTCCGCGCAGCAGATGCGCGAGCGGATCACGGCCGAGCAGCTCACCGGCCTGCTGCGTGACAAGGGCATGGAAGGCCAGGTGAATGAACGCGGCAACGTCGTGGTGAATACCAACGGCACCAAGATCGTGTTCTTCATCTCGGGCCAGACGATGCAGGCGTACTTCGGCCTGCGCGGCACCAGCGCCAACGTCACCTCGGTCAACGAGTGGAACAAGACGAAGCGGTTCGGTCGCGCGTACATCGATGCCGAGGGCGATCCGTGCGTTGAGCTGGACTACGATCTCGAGGGCGGCGTCAGCGACGAGTCGATCAAGGTCTGGTTCGACACCGTGACGGCGATCGTGCGCTCGTTCAAGACACACGTGAGCAAGTAACGCGACTGCTCCTGCACGAACAGCAGGCCGCGCATCCGATCCGGTGCGCGGCCTGCTCTCGTTTCTGCACGTTGCACCTGCTGCGTCACTGCTTGCGCAGCACCTCGAGCATCGCGAGGCCGAATGCCGGCAAGTCCTTCGGCACCCGCGCACTGACGATGTTGCCGTCGATCACCGAGGGCTGGTCGATCCAGAGCGCGCCGGCGTTGACGAGATCATCGCGGATGCCCAGTGAGCCGGTGAGCATGCGGCCGCGCACGATGCCGGCCGAGATCAGGATCCACGGTCCGTGACAGATGGAGGCCACCATCTTCCCGGCGTCGTGCACCATGCGCACCGCATCCAGTACCGCAGGGATACGCCGCAACTTGTCGGGCGCCCAGCCACCGGGGGCGATGATGCCATGCAGCGAGGCCACGTCGAGCGCCTCGATCTGCAGGTCCACCGGCGCAGGGTAGCCATGCTTGCCGATGTACGCCTTCTCACCGACGCCGACGAGTGGCACCTCGTACCCCGCCTCTTCCAGCCGCAACTTCGGATACCAGACCTCGAGGTCCTCGTATTCCGGGCCGACGAGACAGGCAATGCGCTTGGTCATGGACGCCATCCGAGGCTGAAGTAGGCCGAACCCTTGTCATGCAGCGGACCGCGCACGATGCGGGCCACGCCGACCAGGGCCTGCAGTCGTGGCAATCCGACCAGGCCGAGATAGTCCAACTCGAAGGCCTGCTCGACGCCAACCACCGCGGAGTGCCGGTCGGCACGCCATTCGGTCCCCGTGGATTGCGCGTAGAGCGTCACCGGCAGCCACGGTGCCGGCCGTGCCAGGCGGTAATCGAACAGCTCAACTCCGCGTGCAATGCCGACCGGGAACGCGGGCATCGCGAGGCGCTGCGACAGCGTGGCGGCATCGGCCAGCGGTGGCGCGAAGCCGCCTGCGCTGAACTGTTCCAGCACTGGTGTGCCGCGCGTCGCGCGATGCCAGCGCGCGTCGACACGCGTGCGCCACACGCTCGCGTTGGCACCCACGGAGGCGCGCGCGAAGGTGCTGTCGGCCAGCCGTCCAACGGTGGTGCGCACCGACGCGCCGACCGTCCGACGCCAGCCGACCACCGCGCCGAGCGCATACTGCGCGCTGATCGTGGTGCGCAGCGTGGCATCGCCCGCACCATTGGCGGCCCCACCCACGAACGCACTGATCGCCATGCGTTGCGCGGCCGAGGTTCCTGCGATGGGGAGTTCCGCCGCCAGTGAACCGCCTGCCAGCCGCAGGTCCGCCGCACTGACGTCGGCGCTGTTCCATTGCGCCGTGGCGCGCTGCTCCAGCCACGCCGCCTCGGCGCGCAATACGGGGCGCGTGCCGTACCACGCCACACTCGCCACGCCGCCGCGCCACGCGGCCTTGGTGCCGGCCATGCCGGTCAACGTGTAGGTCAGGCGGTTGGCGGGGTCGGTGCCGGCCAGCACACCGGCATGCAGCAAGCCATCGCGGCCAAGCGCCGTTTGTGCCATCAGGCGATGCGTGCGCGGACCGATGCCGTACGGTGTCGACGGCGGCACCGGTCGTTCTGCGAGCGAGATGCCGGCAGTGCGCGGACGTGGCATGGCGGGGATCAGCTGCAGGTCGGCGTCCGATGCCATCGCGCCGCGCACCGTGTCTGCACGGGTCGTGCGCCGCAGTTCCATTCCGCCCGCGTATTCGCTGAGGAACAGCAGGCCACCGTCGGGTAGCGCCGCCGCTTCATGGACGCTGCCGAGCACGCGAGTGCGCGCACGACGCGCGCGCTCCGGTACGGCGTTGAACATCGACTCCACGTTCGGGATCCCGCCTTCCTCGCTCACATATACCACGCCACCGTCGGCGTCGTACGAGGGAGAGTGGCGATTCACGCCGTCGTTCGGCGAGAAGATCTGCGGCTGCCCGTTCCGGAGATCGATCCACGCGAGCCGCCAGCTACCGTCACGATCCTGCACGCTCGCGTAGGCGTCTCTGCCGCTCGGGAGGAAGCGCGGATGGCTGAACACCTTCGTCGGCGAACCGTCTGTCAGCGGTGTAATCGTGCCGGTGCTCAGCGACACCAGTACCAGCCCGCATGATCCCCCGACGCAGCGTACCGCCACGGCCGTCGTGCCATCGAGTGACGGATCGGCGTCCTGCACGCCCGCGCCATCGGTGACGAAGCGCACGTCGCCGCTTGCCGAATTCCAGATCGCGAGATCCGGGCGCTGCGTGCCGTCGCGGCGCGTACTCCACGATTCAACGAGCAGCAGCGTGTTCGACGCACCGATGAACCGCGGATTGCGGAATGTCCGTCCGCGCCGCGCCGTGAGCGTGGCGACCGGCTTCTGGAGCCGCGGATAGACGCGCACCGCAGCCACATCCTGCGGATCGCGCCGCAGCTGCCGTGTCACCTGCTGCTGTTCGAGCTCGGTCACGGGTTGCGTGTCGAGTGGCGCGATGATCACGCGCGGCGACGCACCCTGACCCGGCAGCGCCAACACCACGCGCTTGCCGTCGGACGACACCGCCAGTCCACTGGCACCACCTGGGTAGCGCGCCAGCAACGTGCCTTGCGCCAGACCGCGCTGCCGCAGCGACGAATCGACACGAAAGGCCTTCGACGTGAGTTCCGCCGAGAAGCGTGCGTAGAGCGTGGCCGGTGCGTCGCCGTACACGCCGCGGAACGCGTCGTCGAACGAGCGGGCGGTGCGCGCAGACTGCCGCCGGAACACCAGCGTCATCGACGTGTCACCGCGCTGCGCGGCCAGCCATTCCCAGAACGCGGAACCGGCGAGATACGCCATGCTGCCGCCCTTGTAACCGCCGCCGGCGCTCATCGCCGCGTACGAGGGAAGCCGGCCGGCCAGCGCCAGTTCGCGCAGCAGCGCCGGCCGCCAGGCACCGTGCGGACGCCCGCTGCCGGTGATCTGGCCCTCGATCCAGGTCGCGTAGCCTTCGGTTGCCCAGCGCGGCGTGAACACCGCCAGCGGGCTGACCTGCGCCGGCAGCAGGTGCCAGTACCACTGCGTCCGTCGCGCGGGCCGTGCCAGGTGTGCGATGTGCCCGAATTCGTGCGCCGCCAGCTTGGTGCCCCAGCCGCGATGGTTCGCGATCTGGTCGGTAGGCGAGGGGGGCGTGACCCAGAGATGGATCACCGGCGCGCCAAGAATCGGGATGGCCTTGCCGTTGGCCACGTTGTACGGGTCGTCGATGACCACCGTGGTGCGGCCGTTGGGCGCGTATCCCACCAGTGTGGCCACCGCCTCGCGCATCGCATCCAGTCGTGGAGCCAGCTCCAGCGCCCACGCCTCGGTGTCGGTGGGATAGTGCACGTCGAACCACGTGGTCCGCAGGGTGCGCCAGTTGGCGGCGCTGCGGATGATGTCCTGCGCACCCAGCGGCGCAGCGCAGACGACCAAGGCGAGCAGGCATGGCAGCCGGTGCGCCAGCCGGCGGCACAAGGCAGTGATCAGGCGGGGCATCAGGACAGGAACGGGGAAGCAGGCGCCCCCGTCGACCGGGGTCCGGCAAACAATAGCAGGGCCCGCGAGTGGTTCCGGCGGATCTTGCGGCGGGGTGCGCCTGTTTCTGCCGCCGCGATCCCTGATCGTGCCGGAAGCTGCCGAGCGGTGCCGACATAGCATTTGCGACCCGATCTCGCCATCATGCCACAGCCCGCCGATGTCGGCCTCCTCCCGTCACTCCTCACACCAGCCCGGGGACCGCGCCGCCCATGAAGCTGATCACCGCCATCATCCGCCCCGAGTGCCTCGCCGATGTGAAGGCTGCGCTGTTCCGCGCCGGCGTCACTGGTGTCACCTTCTCGCGCGTGTCAGGCCACGGCGGCGAGCGGGAAGTGGTGCAGCAGTACCGCGCCGAGACGGTGGTGCTCGAGTTCCACGAGAAGGTGAAGGTCGAGATGGCCGTCTCGGAGCACTACGTCGAGCCGACCATCGCCGCCATTCTCTCGTCGGCGCGCACCGGCAACGTCGGTGATGGCAAGATCTTCGTGCAGCACCTCGATCGCGTGGTGCGCATCCGCACCGGTGAGGAAGACACCGCCGCCCTGACGCCCGTGACCGCCGACGCCGTGCAGCGCCAGGCGCAGCGTCAGGTGGCGTCATGACGCCGGCACCGACGATGGTGGCAGGTGACACCGCGTGGGTGCTGGTCTCGACGGCGATGGTGCTGATGATGGTGCCGGGCCTCGCCTGCTTCTACGGTGGGTTGACGCGCAATCGCGCAGTGCTCAACACGATGTTGATGAGCTTCGGTGCGCTGGCGGTGATGTCGGTGTTCTGGGTCGTGGCTGGCTACTCACTTGCGTTCGGCCCGGGATCGTCGTGGATCGGCGGCTTTGCGTGGCTCGGCATGCAGGGTGTGGATGGCACGCCGAATCCCACCTACGCTGCCGGATTGCCGCACATCCTGTACGCCGGCTTCCAGATGATGTTCGCCGGCATCACGGTGGCGTTGATCAGCGGCGCAGTGGTGGAGCGCATGCGCTTTTCGGCGTTCCTGTTGTTCGCACTGTTGTGGGGTGCACTGGTCTACGTGCCTCTCGCGCACTGGGTCTGGGCCGACGGCGGATGGCTGCGCTCACTCGGCGCGCTCGACTTCGCGGGCGGGACGGTCGTGCACATCAGTGCCGGCGTCTCGGCGCTGATTTTGGCCAAGATGATCGGACGCCGTCACGACGCTGGTCGCACGGCGATCCTGCCGCACAACGTGCCACTCACGCTGCTCGGTGCCGGCATCCTCTGGTTCGGATGGTTCGGCTTCAACGCCGGCTCGGCGCTGGCCGCTGATGGCATTGCTGCCAACGCTGCGATCACCACGCACACGGCCGCGGCATCCGGCCTGCTGGGCTGGATCTTGGTGGAGTTCATTCGCACGCGACATGCGACGGCCGTCGGTGCCGCCACCGGCGCGGTGGCCGGTCTGGTGGCGATCACCCCCGCCGCCGGTTTCGTGTCACCGGTGTCGGCGGTGGCCATCGGTGCAGTGGGTTCGATGTGCGCCTATGCCGCCATCCAGCTGCGTGCGCGCACCACGCTGGATGACGCGCTGGACGTGTTTGCCTGTCACGGCGTGGCCGGCATCGTCGGCGCGCTGGCGACCGGCGTGTTCGCCACCAAGGTGATCAACAATGCCGGTGCCGACGGCTTGCTGGCGGGCAACGCGCAGTTGCTGGGTATCCAGGCGGTGGCGGTGCTGGCCACGATCGCGTTCGTGGCGGTGATGACGCCGGCGGTTGTGCTGGCGGTGAATGCAGTGACCAAGATCCGCATCTCGCTGGCCGACGAACTGGCCGGAGTGGACACCAAGGAGCATCGCGAGGAAGGCTACCACGGTGGCGGCCTGGCCGAATTCGCGGGGCAGGCGATCACCCTCGGTCAGCGGGTGGTGCTGCCGGCACACGAGGTGTTCGGGCAGCCGGCGGTCAACGGCGACTGACGCTGGATGCCGTCGGAACGACGACGGGGCGCCCTGCATCTGCAGGGCGCCCCGTCGCCTATCGTTCGTCCGGCGCGCGCGTGATCAGCGCTGCGACGGCTTGGCCACGATCCTGTCCTGCAGCCAGGTCATCGGCACGATGAACAGCGGCGACAGGAAGGAGCCGAGCAGCACGTTGATCCAGGTCAGTGCCAGGAAGTACGCGCCGAGGCCGATTCCCATCCACAGGGTGCCGAGAATGCCGTTTGTCTCCACGCCAACTCCACCGGTTGAGGTTCAGCGCGGAATGCTAATGGCGCGGCGGTCGGGACGGGAGAGGGGAATCAGCGTCACGCTGGAGCAGCCGGCGGTGCTGGCGGTGTCCGGCGGTGCCGACTCCATGGCGATGGCGGCGTGCCTGCACGCAGCCGATCCATCGCACGTGGTGGCTTTGGCGACCTTCGATCACGGCACCGGGGCCGCGGCACACGATGCGGTGGCGCTGGTACGGGCGTGGGGCGCCGCCCGTGACATCCGCGTGCACGTCGGCCAGGCGCATGGCCTTCCGCGCACCGAGGCCGCATGGCGTTCCGCGCGCTGGGCGTTCCTGCGCGACGTGAGTGCGTCGCTGGGTGCGCCGGTGGCCACCGCGCATACCGAGGACGATCAGGCCGAGACGGTGTTCATCCGGTTGCTGCGCGGCTCGGGCGTCCGCGGACTGGCCGGGTTGCTTGCCCCGGGCCCGGTGCTGCGTCCACTGCTGCACCTGACGCGCCACGACGTGCGCGCGATGGCCGTCAGTCTCGGGGTGCCGTTCATCGACGATCCGTCCAACGACGATGTGCGCTACCTACGCAATCGCGCCCGGCTGGAGCTGCTGCCGGCGCTGGAGCGCAGCACACCGGGCTTTCGCGCCTGGTTGCTGCAGCTGGGCCGCGAGGCCGCGGCGTGGCGTGCGGAGGTGGCGGCGGCGGTGGATCGGACCTGGCAACCGACGGTGTGCGAAAATCAGGGAACGGCTCGCATCCGGCGCGATCGGCGTCGCCTGCCCGATCGAGACGAGGCGGCACTCTTCTGGCCGGAGGTCGCGGGACGGCTCGGCCTTCCGCTCGACCGGCGAGGAACCGCCCGGCTGGCCTCGTTTACAACGAAGCAGGAGACCGGGCTCCGGATGCCGCTCTCGGGCGGTGCCTGCGTCACCAGTGAACGGGACGGCTGGTGCCTGCAGCGAGCTGGAGCTGGACCACGGGTGTGATCCCGGCCAAACGTCGGGCACCACGGGAGTGGTGAAGTGGCTTTATCTTGCAGAGGCAGCGTCAGCGGCGGGACAGTTCTGCACGGTGGCGCGATTTCCGCATCAGTGATCGTCTGGGTACAGCTGGGAGTGCCGCAACGACGCGCAACACGATGGCCCCGCGCCATCGGGAGACAACCGGTTCTGTGAGCGACGTGTTGACGGCGGATCCACGACTGGAAGGGCGCGCGGTGAAGCGCGTGGTGTACGATGAGGGGGCCCTGGCGGCGAAATGCCGACAGCTGGGTGAGGAAATCACGGCGGCGTATCCCGACGGTGATCTCCTTGTGCTCGGGCTCCTGAAAGGCAGCTTCATCTTCGTGAGTGACCTGGTGCGGCAGGTGCACCGGCCACTCGCAGTCGATTTCCTGGTGGCGTCGAGTTACGGCGACGCCACGGTGTCGAGTGGCGTCGTGCGGCTGTTGTACGATCCCGAGACGACCCTCGAAGGGAAGCACATCCTGCTGGTCGAGGACATCGTGGATTCGGGGCGGACGCTGGCACGCCTCGTCGATTTGCTCCGCGAGCGGAAGCCGGCGTCGCTCGAGATCTGCGCACTGCTGCACAAGCACATCGCCACCGAGTTGTCGCACCCCGTGCGGTTCGTTGGTTTTGATGCGCCGAACGAGTTCCTGGTCGGATACGGCCTGGATCACGCCGAGCGCTTCCGTCACGTTCCTTACATTGCGAGTCTGCTGTAATGCCCGTCATGCCGAACAACCCGAGCCCCAACAAGGGCGGCGGATTCAACTGGGGCAAGTTCTCCAAGACGCTTGCCTTCTGGGTCCTGATCATCCTGATCCCCGTGACCTTCGTGACGCTGACGTCACAGAAGAACGCCGACGCGCCCGCGCTCACCTATTCCCAGTACGACCGCGAACTTCTCAAGGGCAACCTGAAGAAGGTGGTGGTGGTGGATGGGCGTGAGTTGCAGGCCGAGACCAAGCAGCCGATCACGGTCAACGGCAACGAGGT
>JANMON010000360.1:0-8631 GCA_031369265.1 Gemmatimonadaceae bacterium
GACGCCAAGGCCGCGCTCTTTTCGCAGAGTCCGATCGACCTCATCGTCACCGACCTGCGCCTCGGCGGCAATCGCGACGGCGGCCTGCAGGTCCTGGCGGCGGCAGGGCTGGTGCATCAGCGGACGCCGGTGATCGTCCTCACGGCCTATCCCGACGACGACAACCGGCACGCAGCGGAACGGCTCAACGCCGCGTATTTCCTCGAGAAGCCGGTGGATCTGGCCGTGATTTCGAAGTTGGCGCGTGACCACGGCGTCTCGTCGGCATTGTCGCCGACCAACGCCACAGTGTGATGGCAGTACGCGCGGAACGTTGAAGGCAGGCATGGTGCGAGTGGGGGGAGAAGTGCAGTAAAGGGCTGCTCCGCCATGCCTGTCCTTCGCGTCCGACGTGACACGTCAGCCGCCAGCATCACAGCAGAGCCTTGACAGTGACGGCCTGCGCCATCGTTCTTACGGCGCGCGCCATTGTCACACGGCTGAGTCGGCACGCGCACTTCGTCCGTCAATCCCCGCATGACCGATTCTCCGGTCGCATTACTTCGTGCCCACAGTCGGCACGCTCCGTGGAATGCGCGTGGCCTCGCCGCGCACGCCACGGCTCTCGTCGACTCTGCCGGCTTCCGGCCGACCAACACATCGGCGCGCGCCGCGCCCAGCGCACGGGCGATCCGTTTCTACGTGGCCCAGCGACTGCTCGATCGCCCGGAGGGCGCCGGCACCACCGCCACCTACGGCTACCGACACCTCCTGCAGCTGCTGGCGATCAAGATCCGGCAACGCGAGGGACAGACGCTCGAGGTCATCAAGAAGGAGCTCGCGGGCGTCAGCGGCGAGCAGCTGGAACGCCGCGTCGCCACCGCGCTGGCGCCCGCGCTCTCGCACAGCGCCGACCTCACCGTGCAGAAGGAAGACGTGCTGCCGATCGCCGAGTGGCGTCGCGTGCAGGTCGCGGATGGCATCGAGCTGCACGTGCGTACCGATGCGCTGGGTGCGCGCGACGATGCAGTGGTCGCGATGCGCGAGGCGATCCGCGCCGCGCTGGGTCGCGCGGAACCGCGGAGTTGACGTGCTGACTCCCGCCGAGTCGTTCCCCTCGCAGCAGCTGCCGCTGAACGCGGCGGGCCCCTCGCGTGGCGGGAACGACATCTCCGGCGGTGGCGCAGCAGCGGCGCGCAGACGGGCCGCCAGTCGCTTGGTCTACCTCGATCGTGCACTCGAGGCGCTGCCGCTGTTCCGGCTCAGCGATTCGAACGAGGAAGGCGCAATCGCTTTCACCACACCATCAGGCGGCCGTTGGCGCGTGCTTCCAGCACCGGGTGATCGCCTGCCTGGCACGTTCGACCAGGATGTGTACATCGAGCTGCTGTACCGCTACCAGGATTCGGGGCGGCCGGCCGATGGGGTCCTGACCTTCACGCTGCATGCGTTTCTGCGCGCGATGGGACGGCGCGTCGATGGCCGCACCTACGAACAGCTGCGCGGCGCGCTGGCGCGACTCGAGCGCACCACGCTGGAAAGTGCCGGTGCCTACTGGGACGCCGCCAACGGCAAGCCACTCGACGGCGCGTTCACGTTGCTCAGCGCCGCCACGGTGGATCGTCGTCGCGCCGCCGATCGCGACCAGCTCTCGCTCTTCCCCAGCGTCACCGCAGCGGAGCCTGGCGTCGCGCGCGTGTCGCTCGCGCCACAGGTGCGCAGCAACCTCGACGCCGGGCACGTCACGTCGCTGCGGCTCGGCGGCTACGCCTCGCTGCTGTCACCCGTCGCGCGCCGCATCTACCGACTCATCGCCGTCCAGCTTGCCGCCGGTGCCGACGGTCGCTGGCGCGTGTCGCTTGAAACGCTGGCCGAGTTGCTTCCTCTCACGCAGCGCTACCCGAGCCACATCCTGCGCGTGGTGAAGCCCGCCAGTGAAATGTTGGTGGCCGCCGGCATCGTCCACGCCGCCGAGGAATCGCAGGACGGGCGCTCGTGGTTCATGGAGTATCGCTGGTCGTGACCAAAGCGGACCCCGGCGCGTAGAGCTTCCACGGCCCTCGGCACCCGGAACTTGCCATCAGCGTTCCGGTACAGTAGCCGTTCGGTTGATCCGACGTCCTGTCCTTTTTCAGCTGGAAGGTTTTCATGTCGCGTACGCGTCGCGCCGTCGTCGGTGCCGTCCTCCTTGCCGCCCCGCTCGTCGCCGGTGGCTTTGCCTGGCAGAACCGCCAGGCGCGTGACGGCGCCATGCTCTTCGGCCAGGTGCTGAAAAAGGTCTCGGAGAGTTTCGTCGACACCGTCGACGCCACCGCGTTGTATGAGAAGGCCGCACGCGGCCTCGTGGCGCAACTCAACGATCCCTACACCACGCTCTACACGCCGAAGGAATTCGCGGCGTTCACGCAGGGCACCAACGGTCGCTACGCCGGCGTCGGCATGCAGATCGAGGACATCAAGGGCACCATCACCGTGGTGAAGGTCTTCCCCAACACGCCGGCTGCCGGCGCGGGTATCGCCGAGGGTGATCGCATCATGATGATCGACTCCGCATCCACGCGCGGCTGGATCGTGGACTCGGTGTCGTCGAAGCTGAAGGGTGATCCGGGGACGCGCGTTCGCGTGCGCTTCAACCGTCCGGGCGTCACCGATCCGATCAACGCCACGTTCACGCGCGCCGTGATTCACATCCCGGCGGTGCCGTTCGTGACGATGCTCGACGGCGGTGTGGGCTACATCCCGGTGCAGGGGTTCAACGAGACGTCGTCGGCCGAGACCATCAAGGGCATCCAGACGCTGCAGGCGCAGGGCATGAAGTCGCTGATCCTCGACCTGCGCGGCAATCCGGGCGGCATCCTCGACGAAGCGTTTATGATGAGCAACCTCTTCCTGCCACGTGGCAAGGAGATCCTCAGCTATCGCGGGCGCGCCGAGATGAACCAGACGTTCATCGCCGAGAACGCACCGATGCTGCCCGACATGCCGATGGTCGTGCTGGTGGACGATGGATCGGCGTCGGCATCCGAGATTGTGGCCGGTGCGCTGCAGGATCATGATCGTGCGCTGATCGTCGGCACCACCAGCTACGGCAAGGGCCTGGTCCAGTCGCTGTATCGCCTCGATGGCGGCTACGCCCTGAAGATGACCACCGCCAAGTGGTTCACGCCCAGCGGCCGCTCCATCCAGCGCCCGCGCAAGTTCGTGAACGGCCGCTTCGTGGAGGAGGAAGCGCCGGACTCGATGGAAACGGATAGTGCACGCAAGGCACGTCCGGCATTCCGCAGCGACGCCGGTCGCGTGATCTACGGCGGTGGCGGGATCTCGCCCGACATCATGATCCGTCCTGATACGCTCACCACCGCCGAGCAGAAGGCGGCACGCCAGATTGCCGGCAAGGTGCAGGAAGCTTTCTCGACGCTCTCGCAGTACGCCGAAGAACTTCGTCCGCAGGTCAAGTCGCCGAACTTCACCGTGCAGCCGGCGTGGCGTCAGGAGTACTTCAAGCGCCTGGTGGCGGCCAAGGTGCCGGTGGATTCGGCCACGTTCTTCGCCGGCTCCGGATACGCGGATCGACTGATCTCGAACCGCCTCGCGCGCGCCGTATACGGCGACTCTACCGTCGCCAAGCGACAGTTCGTCGAAGATCCGCAGGTCATCAAGGCGATCGACCTGCTGAAGAAGGGACGCACGCAGCGCGACCTGTTCGGCATGGTGGGCGCCAATACACCCGCACCGGTGCGCCGTCCGTAACAACACGGACGGCCTGCGCAGGAGCAGGTCGCATAACTTTTCGGGGGGCCGGGCAGACTGTCCGGCCCCCCGACTGTTTTCACCCCGCTCCACCGTCATGACGCACACGCGCACGGTCCTGCTCACCGCCGTGGCCGCCCTCGGAGTCGCCGCGGGCTGCTCGCCGAAAAAATCCGGCTCCACGCCAGCACCGGCGCCGGGTGTGAACCTGCCGCGGCCCGCCGATCCATCGGAACCACATCTGGCCAACCTGCGGCAGATCACCGACGGCGGCGAGAATGCCGAGGCCTATTTCAGCCGCGACGGCAAGTGGATCACGTTCCAGTCGTCGCGCAACGGACGCACCTGCGACCAGCAGTACGTGATGCGGCCCGATGGCTCCGGCCTGCAACGGGTGTCCAACGGCAACGGCAAGACCACCTGCGGCTGGTTCCTGCCCGGCAGCGACCGGCTGTTCTTCGGCTCCAGCCACCTGCACGACAGCCTCTGCCCGCCCAAGCCCGACCCGTCCAAGGGCTACGTCTGGCCGCTCGACAAGTTCGACATCTTCACCGTGAACCGTGACGGCACCGACATGCGCCGCCTCACGCACTACGACGTCTACACCGCCGAAGCCGTGCTCTCGCCCGATGGCAAGACGATCGTATTCACGTCGCTGAAGGACGGCGATCTCGAGATCTACACGATGCACGTGGACGGCTCGAACGTGAAACGTCTCACCACCACCGCAGGCTACGACGGTGGTCCCTGGTGGTCGCCGGACGGCTCGAAGATCGTCTACCGCGCCCATCATCCGAGGGACACTACCGAGCTGCGACAGTATCGGGAGCTGCTCGGTCAGGGCCTGATCCGGCCCAGCAAGGTGGAGTTGTTCGTGATGAACGCCGATGGCAGTGACAACCGGCAGATCACGAGCCTCGGCGGCGCCAACTTCGGCCCGTCGTGGACCCCCGACGGCAAGCGGATCATCTTCTCGTCGAACCACAAGAATCCGCGCAGCGGCAACTTCGATCTCTACCTGGTGGACCTCGACGGGAAGAATCTCGAGCAGGTCACCAACAGCCCGGTGTTCGACGGCTTCCCGATGTTCAGCCCCGATGGCAAGCAGCTGATCTGGGCCTCGAACCGGTTCGACCAGAAGCAGACCGAAACCAACCTCTTCATCGCCGACTGGAAGAACTGACGCTGGCGCGAGATGGGACGGCTGCCGCGGGGCTGCGATCGGATCACGATCGCAGCCCCGCCTGGCGTTCCGGGACGTGCGGCGGAACACCAGACGGCTCCGGACGCTGCCAAGACCCCGAATCCGCCACTAGCATCCAGTCAGGCCATCCCCCCGCCTCTCCCGAAGGAACCAGACATGACGTGGATTCTCCCGATCGCCCTCATCCTGATCGTGCTGTTCATCGGCACGAGTTCGTTCAAGATCATCGGGCAAGCCGAAGTGATGGTGATCGAGCGCCTCGGCCGATTCAATCGCATCGCCCGGTCGGGCTTCAACATCCTCATTCCGTTCATCGAGCGACCGCGCACGATCGACGTGCGCTTCTTCGGGCAGGACGTCTCCGGCGTGAAGAAGGTGACCAGCGGCTCCACGTCGCGAATCGACCTGCGCGAACAGGTGCTCAACTTCCCGAGCCAGCCGGTGATCACGAAGGACAACGTCACGATCGACATCGATGCGGTGATGTACTATCGCGTCGCTGATCCGCAGAAGGCCACCTACTCGGTGCAGAACCTGCCGTTCGCGCTCGAGACGCTGACGCGCACCGCCTTGCGCAACATCGTGGGTGAGATGGAACTGGACACCACACTGACCAGTCGCGACGGCATCAACACGCGCATGCGCGAGACGATCGAGGAAGCCTCGATCGGCTGGGGCGTGGATGTGACTCGCGTCGAGCTGCAGAGTATCGAGCCGCCGCGCGACATCCAGCAGTCGATGGAGCTGCAGATGCGCGCCGAACGCGAACGTCGTTCGTCGGTGATCAACGCCGAGGCTACCAAGCGGGCGCAGATCCTCGAGTCGGAGGGTTCACGCGAGTCGCAGATCCAGAAGGCGCAGGGCGAGAAGGAGGCGTCGATCCTGCGCGCCACTGGTCTCGCCGAAGCGCGCCTCGCGATGGCGTCGGCCGAGGCGGAAGCGATCCGTCGGATCGCGTCGGCGTTGCCGGACGGGCAGGTGGCGATGTACCTGCTGGGCCAGAAGTACCTCGAGATGCTGCCGTCGCTGGCGGCCAGCAAGGGGAGTACCGTGTTCCTGCCGGCCGAAGCCGCCGGGATGATGGGCGCGCTGGGTGGCATTCGCGAACTGCTCGCCAAGACCAGCGGCGGGTCGAACGCGGAACCGCCAAGATCGGCTGGCGGCCCCTCGCTGCTTCCGCGCACCCCAGGCGACCTCCCGCCAGGATTCGGCGCCTGAAATGCCGACGGTGACGAAGGAATGCGCGGAGCTGATCGCGCGCGCGCAGGCCTGTCCACGCTGTCACGAGTACACGTACAAGCGGATGAAGCTGCGCGCGGCCGATCCCGGCGATCAGGTCACCGGTGCCGCCTGGATCGCCGACATGGTGTGCGGCGTCTGCTCCGCGCATCTGCAGCTGGCGCTGGAGAGCGACGGCGACGTGCTGTTTTTCAACTGACCGGTTTCAAGGACGACCGTTCCTTGTCGCCGCGCACCGCGCACGCGCCACGGCTGGTGCCAGGAATCGCGACAAATCGAGACGGCTGTGACCATCCGGTGTCCCGATCATGGCCATTGGGCGTCTCACGTCTCCGGGTTGCCGCAGATCGACTAGGTGCTCGGCGCGCCGGGTGTGCTCAGGGCGTAGGCGGATCGCAGCGGAGCAGTGCCGGCGGGCGACTGTCGCAGGCGATCTTCTCGTTCATGCCGTTGGAAATGGGTCCGCAGGCAGTGGAATGCGCGGTGCGCGTGGCTTCCTTTGCGTCGGTACCGCTGGCCTTGGCACAATTGCGCTGTCCGTTGAACTCCATGCACACCTCGCAGGTTGCGAGCTGCGCCGACATGGTCTTGGTCCAGAAGAGGGCGGCCAGTCCTGCCATCAGCAGCAGGGTGATGATCGTGTTCCGGTAGCGCTTCATGCTGGTGTCAGGACAGGGGCGTATGCTGCGACGAGGTCGCATGCGTGGAGAAGATGATACGTCATTTTTCGCGCCTCGACAGGCCATGACGCGACCGCCCATCTTGCGCTGTGCGGCTCGTGTCCCGCACCACACCTCCTGCCCTTCCTGTCCCGCTCATGCCGCCCCTGTCCCTGCCCCAACTGGCCGCCGGTGCCTCCGTCGCCGGTGAACTGCTCGTGCTCGACCGCGTGGAGCGCACCACGGGCGGTGGTGATCCTTTTTGGGTGCTGACTTTCGGCAACTCGAGCGGATCGATGCAGTCGTCGCCCGTCTGGAAGGACAACGCCAGCTGGCTGGACGGCGTGGAGAAGGGACGGGTGGTACAGGTACTCGGCCTGGTGGAGTTGTACGCCCGGACGGGGGCACGGCAGCTCAAGCTCACCGGCCCGGTGCGCGTGTTACCCACCGGCACCGAGCGCATCGACGAGTTCCTGCCGCGCGTGGAGTATGCGACGGAACGCCTCTGGGATGCACTCGACAAGTTGCGCGCCGGCATCAGCACACCGCGGCTCGCCGAGGCGGTGAACCTGTTCTTCGCAGATGACGCATTCCGGATGCGCTTCGAACGCACACCGGGTGCGGTGCGCGGGCATCACGCGAAGTTGGGCGGTTTGCTGCTGCATGTCTGTGAAGTGGCGTCGATCGGCCAGCAGATGGCGAAGACGATGCGCAAGGCGAACGTGGACCTGGTGGTGGCCGGCGCGCTGCTGCACGACGTGGGCAAGGTCGAGGCGTATACCGTCGATGCGAAAGGACTGGGCTACGATCCGCGCAATCATCTCATCGGGCACGTGGTCCTCGGCTGCCTGATGTTCACCGAACGCGCCGCCACGGCACGTGCCAGCGGCCACTGCACGCTGACCGATGCACAGGTGACCGAGTTGCAGCACATGATCCTCTCACACCACGGTTCGCTGGAGTTCGGCAGCCCGGTGCAGCCGATGACGATCGAGGCAGAGTTGCTGCACTGGGCCGATGAGACGAGTGCCAAGGCAGACTCGTTCGTGGATGCGCTCGCCGACGGTGAGTTGTTCGCACCCGGCGACGAAGTGTCGGCGCGGAAGTCATGGCAACTGGATCGGCGCGTGTGGCGGCGACCGTTCCGGTGGGACGAGGCCTGAGGGCTCTTGCCCTGGATTACGGCCACCGCACGGCCAGACTCGACCGACGTGCGCGGCCGTCGCGGTCACAAGCCAGCCGGCTCGAATTTCGCGCATGGCGTCGGTAAAACGGTGTCCTCAATCACTGAGAGAACCATTCATTTGTAACAATTTCTGGCAGTCTCGCCTGCATTCCGAAAGCGCTGACGCGCTCGCGGGTGCGCCAGAATGGCACCCGACCTTGTTCCGCCGAACCGCACTTCTGGCGTCACGGAGCCGACTGCTGCATTGCGGTGTTTCCGTCGTTGCCGACACGCGCCGGTTGCTGCACGAACTGGAGCGAGGCCAGAATGTTTCGGCATGATCAGGAGATGTGCTCATGAGGAATTCAGCCCGCAACGCGCCGGTGATGCGCCAGCATTCCTTCAGTTTCAGTTCGGCGTCGCGATTCGTGGCTCCAAGCCAGTTCAAGGCGATTCATCCCCCTGCGTGGCAGATGTGTGGATCTTGGAACCGTCATGAGGTGGATGGCGTTTCGTGTGTCTCCTTTGTGCCCTTCCTTCGGTGGTTACTGTTCTCCAATAGCCCATTGGCACTAGGCGCCTGATCTGCCAAAGGGACCACAATTTGGAGGGTACATGCGTAAGCCTCGGCCCGC
>JANMON010000005.1:0-29509 GCA_031369265.1 Gemmatimonadaceae bacterium
GACGACGTCGCGCGGATCGAAGTCCACGATGCCCACTTCCGATCCCGCCACCACCATGCCGTCAGCGCGGATCTTGTTGCGACAGGGGCGCAGCCCGTTGCGATCCAGCGAGACGGCGACCTGCACACCATCGCTGTAGGCCAGTGCTGCCGGCCCATCCCACGGTTCGATCACGCACTGGTGGTACTCGTAGAACGCCTTCACTGCCGGCTCCACGTCGGGGTACTTCTCCCACGCCTGCGGCACCAGCATCATGGCGGCATGCACGGGGCTGCGACCGGCGCGCACCAGCAGTTCGAGCGCGTTGTCGAGGCTTGCCGAATCGCTCCCGCGCGGACGGATCGGATCGCGCAGGCGCACGCCGTTGGTCCCGAACTGCGGCGAGTCGAGCAGGCCGGCACGCATCGCCATCGCGTTACGGTTGCCCCACAGCGTGTTGATCTCGCCGTTGTGGCCGAGCATGCGGAACGGCTGCGCCAGCTCCCAGCGTGGCAGCGTGTTGGTGGCGTAGCGTTCGTGGAACACCGCAATCGCCGACTCGAACGCCGGATCGACGAGGTCGGGATAGAACTCCGACAGCTGGCCGCCCGTGAGCAATCCCTTGTAGATCACGGTGCGACACGAGAACGAACAGAAGTAGAACGGCGTCAGGCCGAGTGCCTCGGCGCGGTGCTCCATTTCGCGGCGGGCGAGGTACAGCAGCCGCTCCCATGCATCGTCGTCGGTCACACCGGCCGGACGGCCGACGAGCACCTGCCGGATGCGCGGCATGGCGTCGCGTGCCGACTTGCCGAGAACGTCCGGTCGGACGGGCACGTCGCGCCAGCCGATGAGCGGCAGGTCATCGGCGGCCAGCACCTCTTCCACCACGCGCGTCGAGAGGCGCAGTCCATCCACGTCCGACGGCAGGAAACACATGCCGACCGCGAACGACGCGTCCGCGCTCAGGTGCAACCCCTGTCGTGAACCGGCCAGGATGAAGAGTCGTCGCGGAATCTGCGTCAGCACACCAGCGCCATCGGCCGACTTGTCGGTACCGGTGGCTCCGCGGTGCGCCATCCGCGACAGCGCCTCCAGTGCCAGCGTCACCACTTCGTGCGTGCGTTCCCCGCTCTGCCGGGCGATGAAGCCGACGCCACAGGCATCGCGCGGTGCAAACGGCGAACCGGTGCTGTCGTCCGTGACGCTACCGCGTCGCTCGTGCATCAGGGTCACGTCCTGCTCCCGCCGCCAAGGTGAGTGCCCGCGCGATGGCTTCCGTCGCATCATAGCCGGTTCCGGGGATGGTGCAATCACCCCGCAACGGCGAGATTTCGCGGGCACGCGCAGGTCGGGAGGGTTGGCAGAATGGCTATTGCACCGGTCTTGAAAACCGGCGTCCGCAAGGACATCAGGGTTCGAATCCCTGGCCCTCCGTTGAGCACCTATTTCGTCGGCACCCGGGTAAAGGCATACTCCTCGCTGCCGTCGAGCAGGACGCGACTCACCGCGCCGTCCATCCCGAGCTGAAAGACGACCATCGTCTTGCCACCGCGGCCATCGCCGAGTTCACCGCGAAAGGTGTCGTACTGCCAGTGGGTGAGCGTGCCGGCGTTGTCGGCACTGGGGCCGAGCGCCACACGCAGTCCGTCAGGCACCGCCGTTACCACCACGTCGCCCCAGGCCGGATGTGCGTAGGTGCCAGCGTAGGCCGCCAGGTCACGGGACGGCCGCGTGCCGGCGACACGTTTCGCGTCGCGCTCGGCCATCGCCTTCTCACCGCCCTCGCGCAGCCCCTTGTAGAGCGCCAAAAACTCCGTGCTCCAGTCGCGCGGTGCGCCGCCATTGGTGCCGGCGAAAATGTCGAGGGCCTTCAGCATCAGCGCATGCCGGAACTCGGCGTGATCGAGGTTCCCACCGATGAAGATGCCGGTGCGTGCATCGGGTAGCAGCCCCACCATCGCCGTGCGCCCGGACAGGCTGCCGGTGTGAAACGCGAGGAAGCGTCCACGATAATCCTGCTCGAACCATCCGAGGCCGTACGTCATCCAGTGTGGCCGCGTGATGCGCGCGGTGGGATAGAACTCCGATTCCGTCACGAACGACTGCGGCTTGAGCAAGGCGCGGAAGTTCGCCTCGCTCACCAGCCGCGTGCCGCTCACACGCCCGCTGTCCAGCAGGAAACGCAGCCACTTGCCCATGTCGTCGGCGTTGGACCAGATCGCACCGGCGGCTGGCAACACATCCACCGTTTCGTCGGCGATCACGCGGATCGTGTCGCGGATCCGGAAGTGGGGCTCCGACTGGTTGGCACCGGCCGCCGCGTGCATCGCGGCGTAGGTGGTGTACGACTGCGTCATGCCCAGTGGCTGGAAGATGCGCGTGCGCACGAAGTCGCCCCACGACTGGCCTGACACGCGTGCGATCAACTCGCCAGCCGCGCCGTACATCACGTTCTGGTACGCGAATCCACCGCGCAGCGTATACGCGGTTGGGAGGTAACGCACCCGCCGCAGGATCTCGGCGGCTGTCAAGTCGCCGCGCGCCCACAGCAGGTCGGCGTTGCCGATGCCGATGTTGTGCGTGAGCAGGTCCTTCACCGTGGCTTCGCGCGTCAGGAACGGATCGCGGAACTGGAACTCCGGCAGGTGTTTCGTGACCGGATCATCCCAGGCCACCTTGCCCTCGTCCACCAGCAGCGCGATGGCCAGTGCAGTGAACGCCTTGGTGGTGCTCATGATGCCGAACTGCGTCTGCGCATCCACGGCACCGCTGGCACCCAGGCGTCGCACACCGTAGCCCTTGGCGAAGAGCACCGAGTCGTTGCGCACGACGGTCACGGTGAGACCGGGAATCTCCCAGTCGTGCAGCCCCTTCACGATGTAGGCGTCCAACTCGCGCACTTGCGCCGCGCGCGGCTGCGCGGTGAGGGAGATCGCCGTGAACAGCAGCGCGACGCCGATCGTCGAGGGCCGGCTACGGAGGCAACGCAGCATTGGAGATGATGGTTCGAGGTCCGCACCGGTCATCCAGCAGGCACGAGCGTTTCGGTGCTGGCGGCAATATGCAGCGATGGCGGCGCACTGACGAGCATGTCAGCTCCGGCCGAGTGCAGCGGCGGCACGGTCGTGGCCGGTCGAACTGCCGCGCCTGAAACGCGCCGCGATCGCAATGAGAGCATCTCCGCGATGTGCCGTCACTATCGGTGTTCACCGTCTCCACACCCAGTGCAGGAGTGTCACCATGCCCCCACGCAAGCGGTCACGCACCACGCGAGCCGCGAAGACCGGCGCCACGTCACGCGCACAGGCCACCACCGCCGACAACGGGATCGAAGCCATGTTGCTGGCCGCACTCGCGGCCGGCGACGATTCGCTCGAGACTGGTCGATTCCTGATCAGCTACAAGGAGGGAGCACTCGACGCCGGCAAACGTCGGCTCGCCAGTCAGGGAATGCGCACCGCCGACGCGCGCGACTTCGAGGCGCAGGATGTGAACGTGGCCGACGTCGGTGATGCCGACGCCGTCGTGTTTCCCGAGATCGGTGTGGCGCTGGTCACCGGCACTGCCGCGCGCAGCCGGAAGATGCTGGCCACCACCGACACCGATGCCGACGATCCCGAGCAAGTGATCGAGCCGGAGTATTTCGTCTTCTCCGGCGGCGACGCCAGCGAATACTTGCGCGGCTTCATGCGCGCCGCGTCCACCATCGCGGCCGACATCGGTGCCGGTGAAGGCGCACCCGGCGAGGACGTGCAGCCCGAGGTGTTCGGCGCCACCTGGGGATTGGTGGCGTGTCGTGTGCCGCCCAGTGTGCGCACCGGACTCGGCATCCGCGTCGCCGTGCTCGACACCGGCATGGACCTCGGGCATCCCGACTTCGCAGGCCGTGTGGCTGCCGCCGCCAGTTTCGTCGGACAACCGGTGCAAGACCTGCACGGACACGGCACGCACTGCATCGGCACCGCCTGCGGACCGCTGGCTCCGGCCGGCGCCACGCCGCGATACGGCATCGCACATCGCGCGCAGATCTTCGTCGGCAAGGTGCTCACCAATTCCGGCTCCGGCAGCACGGCCAGTGTGCTGGCGGGCATGAACTGGGCGATCGCCAATCGCTGCGCCGTGATCTCGATGTCGCTCGGCTCGCAGGCGCCGGTGCAGGCGGCGTATACCAACGCTGGAAATGCCGCGCTCAACGCCGGGTGCCTGATCGTCGCGGCGGCAGGCAACGCGGCCAGCCAGACGGGTGCGCCCGCCAACTCGCCAAGCATCTTTTCGGTCGCCGCGCTGGACCGGAACCTCGCACCGTCCAGCTTCTCGAACTTCGGCAAGATCGAGATCGCGGCACCCGGCCGCGACATCTTCTCGGCGGCACCGCGCCCGCGACGGTACGCGACGATGTCCGGCACCAGCATGGCCACGCCGCATGTCGCCGGTGTGGCCGCGCTCTGGGCGCAGGTCAGCCCGGTGCTGCGTGGCCGGACGCTCTGGAACCAGCTGCGGGCGTCGGCGCGCGGCCTGCCGCTCCCTGCCGCACGTGTCGGCGCCGGGCTGCTGCAGGCACCGTGACGTAGCTTACGCCATCGGAGGTAGCGGATGACGGAACGCAGTAGTTGGGTCGTGACGACGTCGGGATCGCTTGCGGTCTCCGACGTCGCACGCACCCTGACCAAACATGGCTTCGTGGTGGAGCAGATGCTGGACGCCGTCGGCGTGATCACCGGCCGCTGCGCCGCAAGCCGCGTGGACGCGTTGCGCGAACTGCCGGGCGTGAGCGACATCTCGCCCGACACACCGGTGGACGTGGGCCCACCCGACAGCCCCGACGTGTGGTGATGTGCGGGCGTGCGGCGCGACGCACGCCCGCCGTCACGCCAACTCGTCCAGGGATCGCGGCCGGTCGCCCTTGAGCAGCCGCGACATCGCACGATCCGCCAGGAGCCGCCCGCCGGTCTGGCAACGCGCGCAGTAGTTCGTTTCGTTCTCGGCGTACCGGATCCGCTGCACCGGCGAGCCGCATACCGGACACGGTTGCCGGAAGCGTCCGTGCACCACCATGTCGTCACGGAATGCCGTCACCTTCTCCGGCCACCCGTCGCCCACCTCGGTACGGAGCCGCTCGATCCACAGCGTGAGCGTGCTGCGAATCGAACGCACCAGACGGAGCGCATCGACATCGCCGAGTTTTGCCGTCAGCTGCAGTGGTGACAGTCGCGCCGCGTGCAGGATCTCGTCGGAGTAGGCATTACCGATGCCGTCCAGGAGGCGTGGATCGGTGAGCGCCCGCTTGAGGGTGTGATTCTCGCTGCGCAGCCGCGCCAGCAAAGCCTCGTCCGAGGAGTGCAGCACGTCCAGTCCGCCGCGATCCATGGCCTCCAGCGCCGCGCGCCCCTGCACCGCCGTCAGCGAGGCGCGGCGTTTGGTGCCCGCCTCGGTGAGCACCAGCGTGCCACGGGTGAACGCGACGCTGGCCAATCCCTTCGGCACCTTCTTGCCCTGATCCACCCATTTCAGGCGGCCAGCGATCATCAGGTGAATCACGAGGAACAGCTCACTCGCAACCGCAATCACGATGCGCTTGCCGAGCCGTTCGATGCCCGTGACCGTGACACCGGCAAACGCGGCCAGCGGTGGCTCCACCGATCGCAGCACGAACGGGCTCGACACCTGCACGCCGGTCAGCTGTGCGCCGACCACGCGCGCCGCCAGCCGTTCCTGGTACACCGTAATGTCGGGGAGTTCGGGCACGCGTCAAACTGCGTCGGACGCACCGCACGGGCCAAGTCCTGCCCCCTGCCCGTGGCACGTTTGCCCGCCGGGCCGTAAGCTCCGCCACGCGTCGGCGCACGTGTCGACCGGTCCGTTCGCGCCCGCGTCCGCCGTGACCTTTGTGGAGCTTCCGCTGATGTCCGTCTCCCGTCGCACGTTTCTCGCCTCGTCGGCCACCATCGGCGGCGCGCTGACGCTTGGATTGCCCTCCCTTGCCCACGCGCTGGAAACGCTGCCGGGCATCACACCGGACGCCAGCCCGACCCGCCGCGCCGGAGCGCCACTGCGCATCCTCATCCTCGGCGGCACCGGCTTCATCGGACCGAACCAGGTCCAGTACGCGCTGGACCGCGGGCACTCGGTGACGCTCTTCAATCGCGGCGTCACCAACTCGGCGCTCTTTCCGAACGTCCCGCGCCTGATCGGCGATCGCAACCTGCCCGACGGGCACAAGGCGCTGGAAGGCGGCGAGTGGGACGTGGTGATCGACAACCCGACGGCCAATCCGAAGTGGGTGCGCGACGCCGGCCGCGCGCTGAAGGGGCGCACCAGGCACTACATCTTCGTCTCCACCATCTCGGTCTTCGCCGACGTCTCGAAACCGATCGACGAGAGCGGCACGCTGCTGGCACCTTCCGACATCGATGCCACCTTCGACCCGAAGATCTACGGCCAGAACAAGGTGCGCAGCGAGATGGAGGCGAAGACGCAATTCGGTGATCGCCTCACCATCGTGCGCCCCGGCCTGATCGTCGGTCCCGGCGACCTGTCCGATCGTTTCTCGTATTGGCCGGTGCGCATCGATCGCGGTGGCGAAGTGCTGGCGCCCGGCACGTCGAACGATCCGGTGCAATACGTGGACGCGCGCGACCTCAGCGAATGGATGATCCGTCTCGCCGAGTCGCGCACGCTGGGCACGTTCAACGCCACCGGACCAACGCTGCCGACCACCATCGGCGAGATGCTGTATGGCATCAAGGCCGTGACCACAAGCGGCGCGCAGTTCACGTGGGTGCCGGCCGAATTCCTCAGCGCCAACCAGGTGCGTGCGTGGAGCGACATGCCGGTGTGGGTGCCGCCGGCCGGTCGCACCGCCGCCTTCGCGCGCGTGATCTGCCAGAAGTCCTACGATGCCGGCCTCACGTTCCGACCGCTCGCCGAGACGGCTGCCGCAACGCTGGCCTGGTACAAGACGCGGCCCGCTGCCGAGCAGGAGAAGGCACGCGCAGGGTTGGCACCGGAGCGGGAGAGGGTGGTGCTGACCGCCTGGCACGCGTCCACCGCTGCCGCGCGCTGATGCACGCATTGCGGCGCTGGGCCTGCCTCGCTCTCAACGGTCTGCTGCTGGTGTCGCCGGCGGTGGCGCAGTCGCGCACACTGGTCGTGATGCTCGGCACCGGCACACCGATTCCCGATCCCGAGCGCACGGGTCCGGGCGTAGCGGTCGTGGTGGACAGCGTGGCCTACCTGTTCGACGCCGGCGCGGGGATCGTGCGACGCGCGGTGGCCGCAGGTCGCAATGGCATTCCTGCACTGCTGGCCCCGCAGCTGAAGACGCTCTTTCTCACGCACCTGCATTCCGATCACACGATGGGGCTGAATGACGTGATGTTCACCCCGTGGATTCAGGGACGAAAGGAGCCGCTCGCGCTCTACGGTCCAATCGGCACGCAGCGGCTGGTGGATGGCATCGTGACCGGATACAGTGAAGACATCGCGATGCGGCTCGGCAGTCCTGGCGGACCGGCCGCCGGTGCCTTCACCGCCACCGTGCACGAGATCACCGAAGGCACGGTGTATCGCGATGCACGCGTCACCATCCGCGCCTTCGCGGTGCCGCACAGCCGGTGGGAACACGCGTTCGGCTACCGCATCCAGACGCCCGACAAGGTGATCGTGATCAGTGGCGATGCGCGCGCCAACGATGCCATCGCGCGCGAATGCAACGGCTGCGACATCCTCGTGCACGAGGTGTACTCCGACTCCGGCTTCACCACGATCCCGGTCGCACGCCAGGCATATCACTCGCATGCCCACACCTCGGCCACGCAGCTCGGCGACATCGCGACGCAAGCGAGGCCTGGCCTGCTGGTGCTCTATCACCAGCTCTTCTTCGGCGCCTCCGACGCCACCCTGCTGCGCGAGGTGCAGTCGCGCTTCCGCGGCCGTGTGGTCTCGGCCAGGGACCTCGATCGCTTCTGACGTCTATTGTCATGACATCTGCCTTGCCCGGTGACGCGCTGCTGCGCGCCGCGTTCGACGTCCACACCTTCCGGCAAGACGGCGAGCGGATGCTCGAGCAGCTCGGCGGTTACCTCGACGACGCGCTGCATGGTCGCGGCGCCGTGCTGCCGTATGCCGATCCCACCGCCATGCTGCAGAAGTGGCGGCTCGACATCGATCGACCGGGGGCGGGATCGCTGCCGGCGCCATCGGCCGTCCTCGAGTCACTCACGGCACGCATGCTGGCCGATGCCACGCAGTTGCATCACGCTGGGTTCGTGGGCCATCAGGTTGCGCCACCGCTGCCACTGGCCGCCCTGTGCGACCTCGCCGCCGACATGCTGAACAACGGCATGGCCGTATACGAGATGGGTCAGGGCGGCACGGCGATGGAGCTGCATGTCATCCGCTGGATGTGCGATGCGCTCGGACTCGGGGCCGCGGCCGGCGGCGTGCTCACCTCGGGCGGCACGCTGGCGACGCTCACCGCGCTGCTCGCGATGCGACAGGCGCGGGCGGGCTGGAACGTCTGGGCCGATGGCAGCGCCGGTCAGCCACAGCCGGCGATCCTGGTCGGCGAACAGGCGCACTACTGCGCCGATCGCGCGGTCCGCATCATGGGCTGGGGCGAGGGCGGCCTGGTGAAGGTGCCCGTGGACGATCGCTTCCGCCTGCGCCCCGAGATGCTGGCCCCCGCACTGGTGCAGGCCCGGGCCGATGGTCGTCGCGTGCTGGGCGTGGTGGCGAGTGCGTGCAGCACCGCCACCGGCGCGTTCGATCCCATCGAGCCGATCGCGGATTTCTGCGAGGAACACGGCCTCTGGCTGCACGTCGATGGCGCACACGGCGCAGCGCTGGCACTGTCGCCGAAACACCGGCACCTGCTGCGCGGCATCGAGCGCGCCGACTCGGTGATCTGGGATGCGCACAAGATGCTGCTGCAGCCGGCGCTCGTCACGGTGGTGCTCTTCCGCGACCAGCGTCACTCCGCCGGCGCCTTCGCGCAGGATGCGTCGTACCTGCTCGACACCTCGCACGACGATGCGTGGTACGATCTCGCCTCGCGCACCTTCGAGTGCACCAAGCGCATGATGAGCTTCAAGCTCTACGCGACGCTGGCCGCGTGGGGCCCGTCACTGTTCGACGCCTATGTGACACGCGTGGTGGACCTGGCGCACGACTTCGCCACGCTGCTGCAGGCGCAGCCGGATTTCGAGCTGGCGGTGGATCCGCAGTGCAACATCGTCTGTTTCCGCCATCGGCCAGCCGCGTACGCCGGTAGCGAGGCCGATCTGGATGCGCTGCAGGCGCAGATCCGTCGTGGCGTGATCGCAACCGGCGCGTTCTACCCGGTGCAGACACGGCTGCGTGATCGGCTGTGGCTTCGTACCACGCTGATGGGGCCGTTCACCACCATCGACGACCTCGACCGCCTGCTTGATGCCTGTCGAGACGCCGCCCGCGATCTGCACGGCCCCACCGGCTGACGCACGGCGGGCTGTAACGCGGCGATACGCGCGAGCAGGGCGTTGTGACGCAGCGGTACGGCGCGCGGCCGATCATGTCCGCGTCACACCAGCACAACGTGGCACCACGATGATTGAGCCAAGCCGGGCGTGATCAGCGTGAACCGCTCGTCCGATGGCGCCGTGATCGTGGGAGGCAGCTTCTGAGCGCACGTCGCTGAATGGCAGGCGGTCTCGCACCGTCTGCCGTTGAGGTGGAGCGTCGTGTCGAACGACCGGACCCGGGGGGGGCGGTCGGCTCGCCACGACGCTTCGTCTGTCTGCAACGGTGGCGAGCTACTTCCGTTCGAAGACCGTCCGCCCGCCCACCACCGTGCGCATCACGCGCACGTCGCGAATGCGCTCCGGGGCGATGGTCGTGATGTCGCGCTCGAGGATCGCGAAGTCGGCCAGCATGCCGACGTCCAGCGTGCCGCGGTTCGCCTCGTCGAAGCCAGCGTACGCGCTGCCGCGTGTGTAGGCGCGTAACGCCTCCTCCACCGTGATCTTCTGCGCCGGCACCCAGCCGTCGGGATGTTTGCCATCCAGTGTGCGACGGGTGACGGCCGCGTAGATCCCTTCCATCGGGCGCGGTGGCGCCACGAACCAGTCGGAGCCAAACGCCAGCGTCGCCTTCGCATCCAGCAGCCCACGGAACGCATACGTCCGCGACGCACGCTCGGCGCCGATCACCTGCTCCGCCCAGCGCCCATCGTCGATCGCATGGTATGGCTGCATCGACGCAATGACGCCGAGCCGAGCAAAGCGGCCCATGTCGCGCGGACCGATGTGTTGCGCATGCTCGATGCGGAACCGGCGATCGCGTGGCCCGTTCTCCCGCGCCACGCGCGCGAACACATCCAGCTGCGTCGCGATGGCTCGGTCGCCGATCGCATGCACCAGGACCTGCAGCCCCGCCTTGTCGGCGCCCAGTGCGCGCGCGTACAGGCTTTCGGCCGGTGTCACGAAGAACCCGGAATCGGTCGGCTTGTCGGTGAATCCGGCCACCATGGCGGCGGTGTGCGAACCGAGGGAGCCGTCCACGAAACCCTTCAACCCGCCGATGCGCAGGAAGTCGTCACCGCGTCCGCGCGCCGCCACCGTGTCACGCAGCCGCGCCCAATCGGCCAGCGGTGTGACGGCGTAGATGCGCGTACGCAGCCGGCCCGCCCTGTGCGCCCGCTCGAACACCGCGAGGTCGTTCCAGCTCCCCATGTTGTGCACCGTCGTCACGCCGTACGACGCCACGTGATCCATCGCCGCGTCCAGCGCGCGATCCTCCAGCGCTGCCGGTGGCTGCGGCAGTCTTGCGCCGACGATCTCCTGCGCGTTGTCCTTGAACAATCCGGTCAGCGCGCCGGCCCCGTCGCGCACGATCTCACCACCCACCACGTCGCGCACGTCGGGCGAGACACCCGCTGCCGTGAGCGCCGCGGTGTTGGCAAGGTTCATGTGCCCGTCGAGTCGGTTGATCCAGACCGGATTGTCCGGCGTCACCGAGTCGATCCAGTCGCGCCGCGGCAGTTCCCCGCCCCAGTTGGTATGGTCCCAGTCGCCGTTGGTGATCCAGGCGCCCTTGGGCAGCGTGCGCGCGTGGTCGCGAATGCGGGTGATGAACTCCGCCTTCGTCGCCGCATCACGCAGCTGCACCGACGCCAGCGCGAAGCCGCCGTCCACGAAATGCACGTGCGCGTCGATGAAGCCGGGCACCACCATCTGCCCCTTGGCATCGATCACGGTCACCGCGCCCAGCCGCGACACCTGCTCCGTGGTGCCCACCGCGGCAATCCGCCCCGCGCTGTCCACCGCCAGCGCGTCGGCCCACGGTCGCGCGGTGACACCTGTCCAGACGCGGGCATTGAGCACCGCCAGCGCCGGGCGTGGACCCATGTACTGCATCGTCTGGCATCCACTCGTCGCGAGTGTGGCAACCACGGCCAGCAGGCGGAAAGTCGTACGCAGCATGATGATCGTGGCGGAAGTACGAGAAATGTTGGTGGTGCGCGTTCGCAGTTGCATCAGCGACGGCGCAACGCCGACGCGATCGCCGGTTCCACCAGCGAGGCCATGATGCGGTAGCCCGCCTCGTTGGGATGCACGCCGTCGTCGCCAAGCCCGGCTCGCAACCCCTGCCGCTCATCCGACATCGCGCCATGATAGTCCAGGTAGGTGGCGCCGACGCGCGCAGCGTACGCTTTCATCCAGGTATTGATCGCCACGATGCGTGGGGCTGGCTGCAGCCCCGGACGCCACGGATAGTCGAACACCGGCAGGATCGACGACAGCACCACGCGGATGTCATTCGCCTGCGCGATCTCGGTCATCGCCTGAAGGTTCTGCTGGATCATCTCGTTGGTGGACGGGCCGGTATTGCCGGCGATGTCGTTGGTGCCAGCCAGGATCACCACCACCGCCGGCTTCAGTGCCACCACGTCGGCATGAAAGCGCACCAGCATCTGCGGTGTGGTCTGTCCACCGATGCCGCGCCCGACGTAGGGCTTCCCGGCGAACATCGTCGGCCAGTATTTCACCCAGCCGTCGGTGATGGAGTTGCCCATGAACACGACGCGCCGCTCATCCCGCGCCGGTGCCGGCAGCGTGCGGTTGGCGTCGCGGTAGCGTGCGAAGTTGGCCCAGTCGGAATGGAACACGCTGTCCCTGGCTCGCGCCTCGTCGGTGGCCGCAGTCCCTTGTGCGAACGACCGGTCACGACAGGCCACGGAAAGCAGGAGCAGGGCGCCGAACCGCGCGCACAGGGTGCAGAGGCGAACGGAGGACATGCGATGCGGAGGCGGCGGGCAGTCGGCCGGAGAACGTGGCCGCGCCGGACTGCGCGGTCACGATGGCTGACGAGGAATCCTCGCGTGACGCGCCGACGCTGGCAACACCCTCGCGTGCACCCCGCGCCTCACACCGGCGCCGGTGCGTGGCGTATGCCCCGTCCGCAGCACACCTTGCAGCAGTGCACGGCGGTCAGGCACCGATCAGTGGCGACGACAGGAGGCAGTGGTGGCGGACACGTGGGATGCGATCGTGGTGGGATCGGGAATCTCCGGCGGCTGGGCAGCCAAGGAACTGACCGAGAAAGGCCTGCGTGTGCTCCAGCTCGAACGGGGCCGCAATGTGGAGCACCTCAAGGACTATCCGAACGCCACCAAGGCGCCGTGGGACTATCCGCATCGCGGTGCGGCCACGCGCGCCATGCGCGCGTCGCATCCGGTGCTGGAGCGGAGCCGCTTCGCGCTCAACGAGAAGAATCCCGACTTCTGGGTCAACGAACAGGAGGCGCCCTACACCGAAGTGCGGCGCTTCGACTGGTATCGTGGCTACCAGGTGGGTGGCCGCTCACTGATGTGGGGTCGCTGCAGCTTCCGTCTCAGCGATATCGACTTCGAGGCGAATGCGAAGGAAGGCATCGGCACCGACTGGCCGATCCGGTACGCCGATCTCGCCCCCTGGTACAGCCACGTCGAGAAGTTCGCCGGCATCGCCGGATCAATCGAGAACCTCCCCCAGCTCCCAGACGGCGAGTTCCAGCCGGAAATGCCGCTCAACTGCGCGGAGTCGCTGTTTGCCGGCCGGTTGTCGAAACTGTACGACGGCAAGCGCCGGATGATCTCCAGTCGCACCGCCAACCTCACCCGACCGCTGCCGGGCCGTGGTGCCTGCCAGTCGCGTGATGCCTGTTGGCTGGGTTGCCCGTACGGCGCCTACTTCAGCACCCAGTCCTCCACCCTGCCGGCGGCAATGGCCACAGGCCGTCTCACGCTCAAGCCACACTCGATCGTGAGCGAGGTGCTGTACGACAAGGACACCAGGCGTGCCCGCGGTGTGCGCGTGATCGATGCGCTCACCGGCCAGAGCATCGACTACAAGGCGCGCGTGATCTTTCTCTGCGCCTCGACGCTCAATTCCACCTGGTTGTTGCTCCGCTCCGCCACCGACCTCTGGCCCGGGGGCTTGGGCAGCAGTTCAGGAGAACTCGGACACAACCTCATGGACCATCATTTCCGGCTCGGCGCCGAAGGGTTCATCGATGGGCTCGAGGACAAGAACCTGTTCGGGCAGCGCCCCAATCCGTCGTACATCCCGCGCTACCGCAACCTGATGGGCGACAAGCGTAACTACCTTCGCGGTTTCGGCTATGAAGGTGGCGCCAGCCGCGCCAGCTGGTCGCGCGCGGTGGCGGAGCTGGGCATTGGCGGCGACTTCAAGGATCGCATGGCGCAACCCGGGCGCTGGAGCATCGGCGGCACGGCCTTCGGCGAGATGCTCCCCAACCACGACAACAAGGTCACGCTCGACCCGGCGCGGAAGGACAAGTGGGATCTGCCGGTGCTGAGCATCGATGCCGGCATCGGCGAGAACGAAAAGCTGATGCGCGTGGACATGATGAACGACATGGCCGAGATGCTGACGGCCGCCGGTGTGAAGGACGTGGCGACCTTCGACTACGGGTACGCTCCTGGCCAGGGCATCCACGAGATGGGTACGGCGCGCATGGGCACCAGTCCGAAGAACTCCGTGCTGAACAAGCACAACCAGGTATGGGATGCACCGAACGTCTTCGTCACCGACGGCGCCTGCATGACGTCCACCGCCTGCCAGAATCCATCGCTCTCGTACATGGCGCTCACGGCACGCGCGGCTGACTTTGCCGTGAACGAGATCAATCGGCGGAACCTCTGACGGTGATGCCTGCTCCAACCGTATCTGTGTGACGCGAAAGCGCAAAGGCGAAGGAAAAACGCAGGGCTGAGATCGTGAACGTCAGCGCAGGGTCTCCCTGCTGCCGTTCCCATCGATCATCAGCCCTGCGTCTTTCAAAACCATTCTTTTCGCCGCGATACTGGTGTGAGACTATTTCTCACCGACCGTGCTGCATGGGCGAAATTCTTCTCACTCAGTTCGGCTTGATCGTCAGCTGGTTGACGACCTTGTACTCAGGCGCCTTGGCCTTCGCGATTTCCTCGGCGATGCGCTTGTCACCCTCGTTCTTCACGAAGCCGGTCAGCGTCAGCGTCTTGGTCGCGTCATCGCTCTCGACATTGATGCCGACTGCACTGATGCGGGTGTCGGCCAGCAAGGCGGACTTGACGTCGACGGTGTTCATGCCGCTGGCCATGGAATTCCCGGCGCTGGCGGTCGCATTGGCAGTTCCGTCAGCCGCGCGTTCGGTGGAGGCCTCGACCTTCTCGCCGGCGTTTTCCGCATCCTTCTCGACGCCCTTGGCGGTATTGCTGCACGCCGTGGCGAGCGCGAGGATCGCGGCCACGCCGAGTGTATTGATACGCTTCATGAGTGAGTTCTCCATGGTCTTTGTTGAACAACGTGATATTCACCGGCGAGCGGGTGGTGCGAACAATGCACCGCAGGTCGATGCGCCGGGTAACTCCGGAATTCGCAAGAAGCGTGCGCAACCAGCGAATTGTTGAGCTCATGCACCTTAGGGTGCATGACGTGCCGGAGATTACTGACGCGATTTCGCATGTGATCATCATCGACGGCACACACGCATCTTGATTATCGAACGTGCTGCCAACAGTGAATTCCAACAGCACGTCCTGGCATGCTCCGCCGCTTCGCAGCCGCCTCAGGCCGGGTCGATCGCCGGCCGCGTCTGCACGACGCCGCCGGTTACGCGGCCGCCCGCGGGACGTTGTGCCTGCCCAGCCGACCGGATAGCTTCTCGGACTGTTGGAGGGATGGCCGAGAGGCTGAAGGCACCGGTTTGCTAAACCGGCGTACTGGGAAACTGGTACCGAGGGTTCGAATCCCTCTCTCTCCGTGCAACGGACCCACCAGATGGCGGTGGGTCCGTTTTCATATCCGCTTGCCGAGCCGAGCATGACCGCCGCTGCCACGCCCCCCCGCCTCCGTTTTGCGCCGTCGCCCACCGGCTACCTCCACGTCGGTGGCGCCCGGACCGCACTCTTCAACTGGCTCTGGGCCCGCAAGACCGGCGGCAAGTTCCTGCTCCGCATCGAAGACACCGACAAGGCCCGCAGCACCGACGAGAGCACCGCGGCGATCTTCCATGGCCTGGAGTGGCTGGGGCTGGACTGGGACGAGGACGTCGTCTTCCAGGGGGCCAACGTGGCCCGCCACAAGGCGGATGCCGAGCGTCTGGTCGCGAACGGCACCGCCTATCGCGACTTCACCACCGTCGCCGAGCTGGAGGCGCTGCGCGCCGAGGCCGATGCCCGGAAGGAGCCGTTCCGCTTCGACCGGCGCCTGGCCAGCTGGACCCCCGACGAGATCACGCAGAAGCTGGCCGCCGGCGAGCCGTACACGATCCGCTTCCGCGTGCCCGACGGCACCACGGCCTGGGACGACATCGTCCACGGCCGGATCGCCTTCGACAACAAGGAGATCGAGGATTTCATCATCCTCCGCTCCGACGGCACGCCGATCTACAACCTCGCCGTCGTCTCCGACGACATCGCCATGGCGATCACGATCGTGATGCGCGGCGACGACCACATCTCCAATACGCCGAAGCAGATCCTGCTCTACCAGGCGCTCGGCGCCCCCCTGCCGCAATTCGCGCACGTGCCGATGATCCACGGCACCGACGGCAAGAAGCTGAGCAAGCGTCGCGATGCGGCCGCTGTCGGCGACTGGGAGTTCAAGGGCATCCTCCCGACCGCGATGGCCAACTTCCTCGCCCTGCTCGGCTGGAGCCCGGGTGATGACCTCGAGGTCATGATGCCGGAGGAGATGCTCCAGCACTTCACGCTCGACCGCCTGCACCGGAAGGCGGCCATCTTCGACACGCAGAAGCTGGAGTGGATGAACGGCCAGCACCTGTCGCGCCGTCCGCTGCAGGAAGTGCTGCCACGCGTCACCGACGCCCTCGTGCGCCACGAGGTGGCCACGCCGGAACGTCTCGCCGCCGACCCGGATTGGACCGCCCACCTGGTGGACCAGCTTCGCGTCCGCGCCCGCACGGTCGAGGAGATCGTGAAGCAGGCCCGCCCCTACCTGCTGCAGGACATCGAGTACGACCAGGAGGCGGTCGCCAAGGCGCTGCTGAAGGATCGGGCCGCGAGTGCCGACATTCTGCATGCGACACGGGATGCGCTCGTCGGCGCCCCGGCCTGGACGGCCGAGGCCCTCGAGCCAGCCCTGCGAACGCTCGCGGAGTCTCGCGGCCTGGCAGCGGGGAAGATCTTCACCCCGCTCCGCGTCGCGGTCACCGGACTTTCCGTCAGCCCGGGCATCTTCGATGTCCTCACGCTGATCGGCCGGGACCGGTGCCTCGAACGTCTCGCGCGGACGCTGGACATGCTGGCGACCACGGCGTAGGGCCCTCGGGCTTCCTCCGCACGGTCGCAGGGAGCCTTATGAGTGATGTGTTGACGCCGACCGAAGAGAAGGTCTACCAGTACCTGATCGAGTTCCTGGCGGCAAACAGCTACCAGCCGAGCATCCGGGAAATCGGCCGGCAATTCGACATCAAGTCGACCAAGACCGTCTCAGATGTGCTGGGGAGTCTGGCTCGCAAGGGCTATATCCAGCGCAACCAGGCCCGGTCACGCGGCCTGCGCATTCTCGGTGCACAAGCCGGGGCGACCCGTGCCGTGCCCTATTACGGACAGGTGGCGCCGTTCGGCCCCGCCGTCACGCCGGAGATGCGCTCCGATTCGATCGTCATCGACCGCCGCCTTGCGCCGGGCGACGAGTCGTTTTTCGTGCGCGTCTCGGACGACGCGATGGCGGCACATGGCGTGCCGCGTGACTGCACCGTGCTGGTGAATCCCGATTTCGCCGCGCACGATGGCGACCTCGTCGCGGTGCGCGTCGGCAGCGACGTGGTCGTACGGACCTTCGAACAGCGCGGTGGCACGATCCAGCTGGTCGCCTCGTCGGAGGACTGCCTGCCGATCGACGTGCCGGCCGGTGACGATCAGGTGGTGCTGGGTGTGGTGCACGGCGTCTTTCGCGGTGCCCTGCGCTTCAGCGCGGTCGGTCCGAACGCCGAAGTCGCGGCCTGAATGACGTCAGCCGCGGATCGTCACTGACGGTCCTGCGGCTGGATCGGCGTGGGTGTGGTGGGCTGTGGCTGCCCCTCACGCGCGTCACGCCGCTCACGATCGCGACGTTCACGAATGCGCTTCACGCGTTCGTTGAACGTCTCGGCGTTGAGCGCGACCTGCGCACCATTCTGGATCGCGCTGCGCATCGCCCACGGGTTTTCCTGGCGCATGATCGACGTCGGGTTGCTGCCGATGCTATTCAGCGGCAGCAGCGCCAGCAGCGGCGCCGGCAACGTGATGTTGCCCAGCACGATGCCACGCTGCGACCAACCGTACTTCTTGCCGCCGCGCGTGATGGTCAGGTCGCCGCGGCCATCCTCGGTCACGCCGTTCGCATTGCGCGGCGCATTCGACACGCTGTCGGAATATTCCGCGAACCGCTCGGCGATGACGCTGTCCAGCCGCTCTTTCGGCGTGCGCGCGACGCGCGGCGGCTCAGCCGCGCCGGGATACAGGCGCGGGTCGTAACCGGGCACCATGCCCCGCGACGCCCCTGCCCCGCTGCCATTCCCGATGCCGGTGCCTGTGCCACCGCCGCTGCCGCCGCGACCACCGGCATCCGGAATCGCCTCCGGCACGGACGTCGGCGCGACGAGCGCACCAGACGTCGTCGGCGCGGACGGTTTCACCTTCGCGTTCACCGGCGCACCACCACCACTGCTGCCGCGAGGCGGCGTGACCGCCACCATCTGCACCTTTTCGGGCTGTTCCGCGCCCTGCGGCCCGACCAGCCACTCGGCAATGCGGCTCGATCCCACCACGGCCTGCAGCAACACCGCACCAATCGCGACGTGCACCACCACCGACACGACGATCGCGCCTGGCGATCGTCGCCCTGGTGGCCGCGGCGAGAACCTCAACATCAGACCGCAGCCCCGAACGACGCCAGCACGCGACCGGCGCGCACCGCGGCCTCGCGCAACCGCTCCGGCGACGCGATGAAGCTGATGCGGAAGAAGCCCTCACCGCCCGCGCCGAATCCCGTGCCGGGCAACACGATCACGCCTTCGTCGTCCAGCAGGCGATCGGCGAACAGCTGCGACGGAATGCCGTCCGGCAGCGGGATCCAGAGGTACATCGCAGCCTTCGGCACGGCGCAGGTGAAGCCGGCCTCGCGGAACGACTGGACCGCCGCATCGCGGCGCGCTTGGAACACCGCCACGTTACCGGGCACGAATTCGGCCCAGCTCTCGATCGCCGCCACGCCCGCCTGCTGCACCGCCATGAACGCGCCGGTGTCCACGTAGCTTTTCACCTTCGCCAGCGTGGTGATCACCTGCGGCTTCGCGCACGCCCAGGCGCAGCGCCAGCCGGTCATGTTGTACGTCTTCGACAGCGAGTGGAATTCGATCGCCACGTCGCGCGCGCCATCGATCTCGAAGATGCTCGGCGGCACGTAGCCATCGAAGCCCATCTCGGAGTAGGCGTTGTCGTACACCAGCAGGATGTCGAGCTCACGGCAGCGACGCACCACCTGCTCGAGGTAGTCGCGCGGCGCGATGGCGGCCGTCGGATTGTTCGGATAATTCAGGTACAGGATCCGCGCGCGACGCAGCACGTCATCCGGCACCTCGTCGAGGTCCACCAGGAAGTCGTTCTGTGGACGCAGCGCGTAGAAATACGGCGTGCCGCTGCTCAGCAGCGTCCCGCCCTTGTACGCGTTGTAGCCCGGCTCCGGCACGATGGTGGCATCGCCATCATTCACGTAGCCGAGTGCGAGGTGCGAGAGCCCTTCCTTGCTGCCCAGAAGTGGCACGATCTCCGTCAGTGGGTCGAAGCGCACACCGAAGCGACGCTCCATCCACCCGCTCACCGCCTCGCGGTAGGCCGGGTTGCCGAGACCGAAGCCGTATCGGTTCATGGCCGGGATCTTCGACGCGGCCGCGAGCGCGTCCACGGCGGCAGGTGGCGGCGCGAGGTCGGCATCACCCGCACCCAGGTCGATCACATCCACGCCGCGCGCGAGCAGTGCCCGCTTCTTGATCGGGATCAGCGCCAGCGGATAATCCGGCAGCGTCTCGAAACGGTGGGAACGGGGAGGCATCAGGATTCGGCGACGACAGGATTGGAGACGATGCTGCACCCGACCACTTCGACCTCCACCACGTCCCCCGGGACCAGCGGTCCCACACCGGCGGGCGTTCCCGTGGCCACGATGTCCCCCGGCTCGAGGGTCATCACCTGGGAAATGTAGGCCAGCAGCGCAGGGACCGAAAACACCATCTCCGCCCCCGTGCCCCTCTGCCGTACGATACCGTTGACCCTGCATACCACCTCGAGCCGGTCGAAATCCGGTACGCCCGCCCACTCCGGACCGATGGGGCAGAAGGTGTCGAAGCCCTTGCCACGGGTCCATTGCGGGTCCGACTTCTGGAGATCGCGGGCGGTGACGTCGTTCAGGGCCACGATCCCCCGGATGGCCGCCCGCGCCTGCGCCTCGGTCGCACGCCGGATCGGTTCCCCAATCACGACCCCGATTTCCCCCTCGTGTTCCAGCTTTTTCGTCAGCGCCGGCGACACGATCGCCTCCCCGCTGGCGATGATCGACGACGACGGCTTGAGGAACAGGAGCGGTTCGCTGGGCACCGCATTGCCCAGTTCCTTGGCGTGTTCGCTGTAGTTGCGGCCAACGCAGACGATCTTGCCGGGACGGACGGTCATGGTCGATGAGCTTAGGAGACGGTGGAGAACGGTTCCGAGGGTCGGGCCGCGTAGAACTCCGCAATGCGGCGCTCGGCCGTAGCCCACGGGGCCAGCACGCGCTGCGCCGGCGGCAATGCATCCAGCAGGTCGCGGCCATACCGCTTGGTGACGACACGCACGTCGTCGAGCACGATCACGCCGCGATCGGTGGCCGTGCGAATCAGGCGACCCACACCCTGCTTCAGTCGCAGCGTGGCATGGGGCAGCATGTACTGCATGAAGGGATCGCCGCCGCGCGCCTCGATCGCGTCGCACTGCGCCGCCACCATCGGCTCGGTGGGCACGCGGAACGGGAGCTTGGTGATGATCAGCCCACGCAGCGCGTGCCCGGGCACATCCACGCCTTCCCAGAATGTCGCGGTGCCGATCAGGATCGCGCGGCCCGAGTCACGGAAGCGGCGGAGCAACGTGTCGCGTCCATCCTCGCCGTGCACCAGCAACGGCCATCCGCTGGCGATCGCCGCCGGGCGCAGCGCGGTCGCCAGCGCCCGCACGTCGCGATGACTGGTGGCCAGCACGAACAAGCCGCCATCACTCGCCGCGGCGACGTCCAACACATGCCCCACCACCGCCCGCTGGTGGCCCATCGGATCGACGTTGGGCGCGGGCGTGTCGCCGGGTACCACCAGCAGCGCGTTGCCCGTGTAGTCGAACGGCGACGGAAACAGCGCCGTCTCCACGCGCGACTTGTCGTCGTCGAGACCGAGGCGCCCCAGCAGGAAGTTGAAGTTCGCATCGGCGGTCAGCGTGGCGCTGGTGACGACGGTGCTGCTCAGGCGGCCGAACAGGTCTTCGCGCAGGATCGGCGCCAGGTCCAGCGGCACACTGTAGAGCAGCACCGTGGGTGTGCTGTTGCCGCGGGCCGCACCACCATCGGCGCGACCGCGCAGTTCGGCCCAGCGCACGAAACCCGCGGCATCGTCCGGCGGATCGAGCGTGGCCCGCAGCGCATCCAGCTGCGCCGACGTGCGCGAACCCACACCGCGCAATTCCTGCAGCAGCATCAGCAGCGCTTCGTCACGTTCGTCTTCCGTTTCCAGTCGCTCGCGGATCAGGCGGAGGTTCTCGCCGATCGATTCCAGCCCCTGGATCAGGTGCTGCAGTGCCACCTGCAACCCGTCGCGCCACACCGCTTCCGTGTGCAGGTCGGGAGTCAGCCGAATGGTGGCGACGTTGTTGTCCTGCAACCACTGTGCGATGCGATCGAAAAGTTGTGCCGCATCGCCGCGCGCATGTTCCAGTGCCGGGCGCAGTCGCGCGCGCAGCAGGTCCAGGCTGGCCACGCTGAGCAGGTCGCCGCGCGCCATCAGTCGCGTTTCCAGCGTCGGCAGCAGCCCCTTGGCCTCGCGACCGCCGCGACGCTCCAGCCGATTCAGCAGCTTCGTCACTGCACGGTTCGACACACTGCTGCCGAGGTGATTGGCCGCTGCGTCCTCGAGGTGATGCCCTTCGTCCACCACCAAATGTGAGTAGGCCGGCAGCACCGCCGCCTCGGCCCAGTTCTGCGACGCGCGACGCACCGCGATGTCGGCAAGCAGCAGCGAGTGGTTGACGACCACCACGTCGGCAGTGGCGGCGTGCCGACGGGCCTTGAACACGAAGCAGGCATCGAAGTGACTGCACTTGAGCCGCGTGCACAGGTCACCCTCGGCCGCCACTTCGTCCCACACGTCGGGGCGCGGCGGTGTCGGCAGGTCGCTCAGCGAGCCATCCTTGGTCGCCTTCGACCACTCCACCAGCATCGCCAGTTCGTCGCGCTGCGGTGCCTCGAACAGTGACGCACTGGCCGCCTGTGCCTGCATCAGGCGCGAGAGGCAGAGATAGTTGCGCCATCCCTTGAGCAGCGCGAACCGCACCGGCTGGTCGCTGAGCAGGTCCGCCAGCAGCGGCAGGTCCTTGAACACCAGCTGCTCCTGCAGCGTGATGGTGTTGGTGCTGACGACGGTGCGTTCCTGGTTGGCGGCCGCCCAGCGCAACGCCGGCACCAGGTAGGCCATCGACTTGCCGACGCCGGTGCCCGCTTCCAGCAACGCCACGCCGCCATCGGCGTAGGTGCGTGCGATGGTGGTCGCCATGTCGCGTTGACCGTCACGCGTCTCGTACGAGGTGAAGCCGCGCGCCAGCGGCCCCTCGGGTCCGAAGTCGCGTTCGATCGACGACTGCGGCACCACAACCTTCTGCGCCACGCGCGGCACTTCCGTCACCACGTACAGGTCGGTGACGTCGTTGTCGACGATGCCGAACCCTACGCCATCGTCGTGCAGGCGGGCGGCGATGTTCAGGTCCGCGTCGCTCGGTTCGAGCCATCCCGACGGATGATTGTGCACCAGCATCTCGCCGCGCTGGGCCACGCCCGGCAGCGCCAGCACCTGCCCCGCCTGCCCACGCGCCACGGCACGCGCCGAGGTGAGCTTGCCGTCGGCGTCCACCGCGCAGACGAAGCAGACTTCGCGGCCGCCCGCCAGCCGGATCGCGACGCGCATCGCCGCGGCCGCAGCCGTGGCGATGCGAAAGTCCGGAGGTGTGTCGTCAGGCCGGGCGGCCCTGGCGCGGCGCGTCATCCCGATAATCTACCGAAAGTCGGGTCGCGCCGCGCTGCCCTCAGGTCTTCCGTGGCTTCTTCTGCGCCGCCGGAAACAACACGTTGTTCAGGATCAGCCGATAGCCGGGCGATGACGGGTGCATCGACAGATCCGTCGGTGCCGCGCCCACTTCATGTTGCGGATCCTCGGGATCGTGCCCGCCCAGGAACGTCCACGCCCCCTTGCCGTAGCTGCCGTGGATGTACTTGGCCAGCGGCATGCCATCCGAGTACGCCAGCACGCGCGTGCCCGGCTTCAGCGTGGACTTCGTGAAGCTGGTGGTCACGCCGTAGTAGTCCTGCAGCACCGACCGGTGATCCTGCGTCAGCATCGTCGGCACCGGATCGAGCTTGGCCGAGAATGCGAACAGGCTGAAGGTGCCCAGCGCCCGACGCCGGCCTGGCACGTTCACCTGGTGGCCGTCGATGTCGCTCATGCTGTTGATCAAGGGGCTCGGTTCCAGGTGCGCGTTCTGCACCGCGAACGCCTTCGTCCAGTCCATCTTCTGGTCGGCGTCCGGATCCATCGGGGTCCCGTCGGCAAAGCTGCTCGAGATGTCCACGTTCGCGCCCGCGATCGCCAGTTCCAGCGTCTCCGTCGCGCCGCACATCGCGAACAGGAAGCCGCCGTTATCCACGTATTGCCGCATCTTCTCCGCCACCGCCTTCTTCAGCGCCGGCACATTCTGGAAGCCGAGCTGCTTGGCCTGCGCCACGGTGCGATTCACCTGGTTGATGAACCACGGGCTGCCGCGATACGAGATGTAGAACTTGTTGTACTGCCCGGTGAAGTCCTCGTGGTGCAGGTGCAGCCATTCGTACTTCGACAGGTCTCCCGCGATCACTTCGGGGTCCCACACCTTGGTGTACGGAATGCCGGCGTAATCAAGTGCGATGGTCACCGCGTCGTCCCACGGATTCGCGTTCGGCGGCGAGTAGATCGCCACCTTCGGCGCCCGCTCGAGCGGCACGGCGTCGAAGTTGCCGCCCGCCATCTGCGTGCGCACCGCCGCCAGCGCCGCATCATCCAGCGACGTCACCGACACACCATCCAGTCCAGCGCGCCGGCGTGTGCCGGGTGTGTCGAGCAGCAGGAACGCGCCGCCACGATAATTCAGCAGCCACTCCGCCGTCTCGGTACGCTGCAACGCCGCGTACGTCAGGCCATACGCCTTCAGGTGGTTGCGCTGGTCGTCATCCATCGGCACCAGCAGGTGCTGCGCCGCCAGCGACGGCGCGGCCCAGAGGGCGGCCAGAACCAGATGTGCGAAACGCCGCATCACGACGTCCCAGCCAGGCGGCGTGCCGCATCCAGTTCGCGACGCGCCTGCGGTGCCAGCGCGCTGGTCGGATAGGTCAGCAACAGGTGTTCCAGACGGGCGATGGCCGTGCCACCATCGCGTGCACGCAGCGCGGCACGCGCCCACTCGAGATCCCCTTCCGGCGCTTCCGGACTGGTGCTGTAGTCCGTCACGATACGCGTCCACAATGGCACGGCGCGGGCGTCGTCATTGCGCGCCGTCAGCAGCCGTGCCGACATCGCCAGCACCAGCGGCGCGGCATCGCCCACTTCGGTCACGGTGCCCAGCAGCTGGGTCAGCGCGGCCGTCGTGTCACGACGTGCCAGCGCGGTGAACGCGGCACCGATCGCGGTGGACGTCGGCAGCGTGGTACGCGACAGCAACGCGCGTGGCAGCAGCAGCAGCGTGTTCGACGCATCAGAATTACGCAGCGCGGTGCGCGCCTTCTCCAGGTCACCGTCATAGATCGCCAGCAGCGCCGTCGCTTCGTCCTCGTCGAGCCGCACCACGAACGGTCGCGCCCGCGCCGCGTCACCCACACGGAGCCAGGCCCACATCAGTTCGCGCTCCAGCATCTGCAACTGGATCGGCACCACCTTCGGTCGCACCGAGTCCACCAGCTGCAACGCCTCGCTGGCCTTGCCCAGCGCCGCCAGTGCACGCAGGCGCACCGGCACCGCGTCGCGCAGGCCAAGCTGGGCGGGCAGCAGCGCCTGCGCGGCCGAGGCCAGCTGCAGCGCCGTCGCCGCCTCGCCGCTGGTCAGCGCCGCATCGGCGGCACGCAAGGCGCTGGCCGGGTCACGCGTCTGCCGATGGATCGCCGCCCACGCCTCACGTGACGCCACCGGCATGCCGCGCGCATCGGCCTCCTCGGCGAACTCCTTCCAGGCCACCACCGTCTCGTTGTCGGCGCGCACACCGCTGAATGCCAGCCACGCCTGCCGCGGCTGCGACCAGATCAGCTCCAGCGACGCCAGCACACGTCGCGCCGGCAGCCACGCCGGGTCCGACATCAGGTTGGTGCGCACCGAATCCCGACCAGCGCCAGTCGCCAGCGACAGCGCGAACACCGCCGCCTGGTAGAGCTGTGGCGTCTGCGTCAGCGTCTCGCGCCACCGGCGAGACGCCTCATTCCACATCTTCTGCGCCGACGCCACCTGCGCCAGCTCGGCGCTGAAATCGCGCGGGTCACGCACCATCCGCGACGCCACGGTGAGCACCGAGTCGGCCGCCTGTGATCGTCCCGACTCCAGCAGCAGCCGCGCGTATTCCTTGAACGGTGCCGCCTCGCCCGGCGCCGCACGCACCCAATCGCGGAAGGCGGTGGTCAGTTCGTCGTCACGCTGCAGCGCCGTCAGGGTGCGCAGCTGCACCGACCGCACCACGCCGTTGCGAGGATCGGTGCGGATCGCGTCGCGCACCAGCGGCAGCAGCGAGTCCACCATGCCCAGCGTCGTGTACACGCGCTCGAGACCCAGCAGCGCCGGGACCATCGCATTCCCGGCGAACGCGCGGCGGTACAACACCGCCGCATCCCGCGGCTTGCCATCCTCGAGATCGAGCGCGCGCAGCACCAGCGAGTCGGTGCTGGTCGCCCCCATCTCCTGCGCACCCAGCGGCATCGTCGCGAGCAGCACCCCCGCGACGAGAATCACTCCACGGGCAGCCTTCACGGCTTGGCTCCGGTCTTGTTGAGGCGTTCGAAGTACTGCAGCACCGCACGACGTTCGTCGTCGCGCAGGCCACGCAACTCTTCCCACGACGGCGGTGCGACGCGCGACGCCGGTGCACCGCTGGCAGTGGCCGATGGTGGCGCAAATGCCGCCGTGCCGATCCCCGGCTTTGATTCACGCGGGCCCTGCTTGTCCTCGTCCTCGCGGCGCAGGGTGCGGCCGGCATCCAGCAGGCGTTGCAGGAACTGTTCGCGACGCGCCGCCGTCTCCGGGTCGCTCGCCGCCCGCTCCATTGCCTCGGCCAGTCGCTTCGCTTCCTTCGCCAGCGCATCGGCGCGTCCACTCGCATCACCACCGCCCACGTCGTCCAGGCGCTGCGCGATCTGCCGTTGGCGACGCGCGATCTGCTGCGCCATCTGCTGCGCGGCCGACCCATTCTCACCACCCGGCATCATCGACATCCCCTGCGCCTGCCCGTTCACCTGCTGCTGCTGGCGCGCCAGCTGCTGCATCTCCTCCATCATCTCGGGCAGGCCTGACGCCGAGCGGGCACGGTTGGCACGTTCGCGATCGCGCACCAGGCTGGACGCGGCACGCTCCATCGCCTCGGCAGCATCACGCATCGCGGCGGCCTGCTGCTCGCCGCTCTGTCCACCCGGCTGGCCCTGCCCCTTCTGCATCTGCTGCGTCGCTTCCTGCGCGCGCTGCAATGCTTCCTGCATCGCCCGCTGCGACCCCTGCGACACGTGCTGCGAACGCTTGGCTGCTTCCTGCAGCCGCTGCGCCGCCTGCTGCACGCCGTTCTGCACCGTCGCCTGTTCGGCGGCCATCTGCTGCTGTTGTGCGTTCTGCGACGGCTGCTGGCCCGGCTGGCCTTCGCCCTGCTGCCCCTTCTGGCCGGGCTGCTGCTGTCCCTGTTGTCCCTGCTGGCCCGGCTGCTTCTCGCCCTGCTGTTCCGCGCCGGGCTGCTTCTGGCCTTGCTGCTGCTGCTGCTGTTGTTGCTGCGCCTGTTGTTGCTGCGCCTGTTGCTGCGCGGCCTGCGCCATCTGCCGCTCCTGCTGGCTCAGTTGCATCATCTCCTGGATCGACTGGTCGAGTTCCGACGTGGTCTCGCGCTTCCAGTCGTTCACCTGCTCCTGCCGTGCCTGCGACAGTTGATCGGCGGCCTGCTGCGTCTGTTGCGCCGCCTTCTGTGCGGCCTGTTGCGCATTCTGCGGATCGCGCGCCGCTTCCTGCATCTGCCGCGTGGCCGCTTCGCTGTTCTGGCGTGCCTGCTCAGTGCGCTGCGCGCCGCGCTGTGCGTCGTTGTCGCGCAGGCGCTTCGTCAACTCGTTGATGTCGCGCGACAGGCGCTCGTTCTCGCGTGCCAGGCGATCCGCCTGCTGCTGCTTCTGCGCCGCCGTGGCGCTGCCCGAAGAGTCGGCGAACTGGCGCTGCGCCTTGGCCAGGTCCTGCGCCTCGTCACGCAACGTCTCCATGCTTCCTTCCATTGCCGCACGCTTCAGCATCTCGGCGTTCTTCTCGAGCTGCTCGCGCAACGCCTGCTGCTGCTTGGCGAGATCGTCCAGCGACTGCCGCGTGGCCTGCTGATCCAGTCGCTGTGCCGACTGCTCCAGCTGCTGCAGGCGCTGCATCATCTGCGGGTTCATCGCCTCCTGCATCATCCGCTGGGCATCGGCCAGCTTGCCGGCCAGCGCTGAGTCGAGTGCGCCGGCGCCCTTGAGCTGATCGGAGAGCTGCTTGGCCTGCTGCTGCAGCTGCTGCGCCTGTTGCTGCAACGCACGCTGTTGCTGCGCCATCTGCGCGGCCTTCTCGCGGGCATCGAACGACATCGGCTGGCCATTCTCGCCACCGGCCTTCGCATTCCGTGCGGCGTCGCTGGTCTGCTGCGCCAGCGCCTGCTGCTGCTTGGCCAGCGACGCGGCACCCGCCGCCACGCTGTCGGCGGTGGCACGCGCCTGTTCACGGCGTTCGGTCAGTCCGGCGCGACGCAGCACCAGCGTGCGGCTGCGACCCACCTGCCGCCACGGCGAGGCATCGGTGGCCGTCACGTCCACGCGCAGGGACCCGTCATCGCCCTTCAAGCCGAGTGCGTCCAGATCCAGCGGCATGCTGCCCTCGAACGACGGGCCACGCGCCAGGAGAATCTCCCGCCGCGCCACCACCGCGTCACCCGAGCGCACGGTCAGCATCACGCTGCCCAGGGCATGGTCATCGGTCGCGATCACGCTCACCGACGCGGTGGCGCCGGCCAGCAGCAGCGTGTCGCTGGTACTCGCGATCTGCACCTGCGGCGCGGAGTCGGCGCGAATGTCGAGCGCGAACGACGGTGGCAGTTCCTGCAGCGGCGTGGTGGCGTCGGCCTTCCACTCCCACCGTGCGCTGCGTTCCGCCACCAGTTCGCCGTCCACCGCATCCGCACGCACCGCCAGCTCCACGCGACCACCTTCGTCGCTCACGAGTGTGGCGGAGTTCAGCGGCACCGAGGCGCGGCCGCGCAGCGTCAGCACGGTGCCGCGCGGCAGCACCAGCACGCCGGCCAGCGCCACATCCTCGTCCACCCGCCCCAGATAGCCCGGATAGCTGGCCCGCGCCACGACGTCGCCGAGGTACGGCTTGTCGGTGACGCGAATGCGGTGCGGCGCCGAGGTCGCGCGCCCATCGCTGATCGTCAGCACAACGTCGGCGTCCAGCACCGGCAGCGTGCGCTGGCCTGCCTCGTCCTTCAGCACGATCGTCTCCGTGACCACCCGGCCATCGCTCTTGCGCATGTCGAGCGTCAGCGTGCTGCGCCCCGGGCCGCGCACACGCACCACCGGCGCCGCGCCCCGCAGCGCCACCACGGGCGCGTCGAGCACCAGTTCGGGCAACAGCGTGCCGCGCCAGGCCCCGATCGGATTCGCCAGCGCCTCCGCCCCGTCGGACCACACGAACCCTGCACCGAGCAGCGCCACCAGCGCACCACCAAGCCACAGCAGCGCGCGCCGACGGAGCGCCTTCTGCGCCGCATGGGTGCGTGGCGCGCGCGGCAGCGACGTGCCGGCCAGTGCGCGCGTCGCGTGCACGGCGGCGTACGCACCCAGCGGACCGCTATCGGCCACTTCCGACGCCACGCGGATTGCGCCGCGGCGCAGCTTCTGTTCATCCTCGATCGCCTCGGCCACGGCGTCCGGTGTCGTCAGGCGGCCTTCCGCATCGCGTCGGCGTGTCCACATGAACGCCGCGGCGCCGATCGCACCCGCCCAGAACACGAACGGTGTCACGCGCGGCAGCGCCAGCCACCGGCCGCCGCCCAGCACGATCACGCCCACCGCCGCGGTACCGAGCACCGGCAGGGCCACCGTTGCCAGGCGGGTGTCGCGCGCCAGCTTCAGCAGCGCGCTGCGCTCGTCGCGCACGATCGCCTGCAGCTGACCGAAGGCGCCCTGCGGAACGGATGGTGACGTCATGGCTGCAACCGGCTGGTGACGGCGTACGTGACCAGGTTCACTCCCATGCGGAGTGCCTGTTCGTGCAGTTCAGGCGGATCGGTGGGATACGTGCCCGCATCCTCCCAGCCATTGCCAAGGTCCGACTGGAACGTGTAGTACAGCGCGAGACGGTCGCCGATGAAGATGCCCATGCCGCGCGCGGGCTTGGCGTCATGTTCGTGGATCTTCGGCACGCCGCGCGGGAAGGGATACACCAGGCGGTAGATCGGGTGATTCAGGGGCACGTCCACCAGCGGACGATCCGG
>JANMON010000021.1:0-17274 GCA_031369265.1 Gemmatimonadaceae bacterium
CCATCTACACCATCGACGTTGCGAGTGGCAAGGCCACCGAAGTGCTGCCGAGCGGCATGTATGCGCAGTACCAGCTGTCGGAAGACGACTCGCTGGTGACGTGGAGCGATGACGTCACGCGGAAGACCGACTACGACGTGATCTTCGGCACCGAGACGAAGCTGATGGCACGCCGGCTGTCGGGCGGTGCGCCGATGGTGGTGTTGCCCTCGTCGAAGGGTATCTCGGCGCCGAGCTGGTCACGCGACGGTCGCCGCGTGGCGTACGCGCGCGATGGACGCGTGTTCGTGCGGGCCATCGGTGATTCTGCACCCCGACAGGTGGCGGGCCCCGACTCGGCCACCGCCGCGCGACTGGCGGCCGACACCACCGCCCCCGGTCGCGCTGCGCGTGCCAAGGTGCGTTTCGGTGTCTTGCGCTGGTCGCCAGCGGGTGATGCACTCCTCGTGTCGAATCCCGAGGGCCTCTGGATCGCGCCGGTGGATCGCAGCGCGATGGTGATGGTGGTCGCCACCAACGACACGGTCCTCACCACCCCACGCGTGGCACCGCTGGCGTGGAGCACGGACGGTCGTTTCGTCTATCTCTCGTCGGCGTCGCGCACGGCGTGGGAGCGCGGCGTGATCCGGTTCGATCGACAGAGCGGCGTGATGCAGACGTTGGCGAAGGATGCGCGGCTCTACGGCAACGTGCGCCTCGCCACCGCTGGCGACGTGCTGATCTTCTCCAGCGGCGATGGCAACCGTCCGCAGGATCTGTACACCGGCGATGGCGCGATGCAGAACGTGCGTCGCCTGACCACGCTCAATCCGGCGCTCTCGTCACGCACGCTGGCCGGTACACGGCTGATTCACTACCGCGATGCGGACGGCGCCACCCGCTACGGCGTGGTGTACCTGCCGGCCGACTACGTGGCGACGCGCAAGTATCCGACGCTGTTCAGCGTGTACGAGGATTTTTTCGACGACACGTTCGACGCGTCGCTGAACGTGCTGGCATCGCAGGGCTACGTGGTGGTGAAGCCGTCGGTGGGTTTCGAAACGGGCTATCCGGGCGAGGCGTGGCTGAAGGGTGTCACCGCCGCCGCCAACGCACTGGTGGATGCCGGCATCGCCGACTCGTCGAAGTTGGGTGTCTACGGCACCAGCTACGGCGGCTACGCCACCAACCTGCTGATCACGCAGACCAAGCGGTTCCGCGCCGCCGTCAACGTGTCGGGCAAGGTGGACATGGTGTCGTTCTACACGGACTCACCGCGCCTTGGTGTGCGCAACGTGCACGCGGCCGAGAAGAGCCAGGATCGCATCGGCGCCACGCTCTGGGAGGCACCGCAGAAGTACATCGCACACTCGGCCATCTTCTTCGCCGACCGGATCACCACGCCGCTGCTGCTGATCACCGGTGCGCAGGACCCCAACGTGCCCGCCGACAACACGCGAGAGATGTACTACGCGCTGCGGCGACTGGGGAAGCCGGTGACGTGGGTGAACTACATGAACTCCGGCCACGGCACACCCGGCACCACGGCGGAAGACTTCATCGACTATCACAATCGCATCAGCGCCTTCTTCGATCGGCACCTCAAGGCGGGCGGCAGTGGCAGCACGGTGGTCGAGGCCACCTCGCTCACGGGGCAGCCGCTGCTGCGCCCCGAGCCGCAAGGGGCGACGCGCGAACGCATGGAGGCACAACTGCGCACCGCGCGGACCGCATTTGAACACGCGCCCACCAACGCCGACTCGATCATCTGGCTCGGGCGTCGCACCGCGTACCTGGGCCGCTTCAACGAGGCGATCGACATCTACACCACCGGCATCGCGACGCATCCCACCGATGCGCGCCTGTACCGGCATCGTGGCCATCGCTACCTCACCACGCGCCAGCTGCCCAAGGCCATCGCCGACTTCGAGCGCGCCTACGCGCTGACCAAGGGCAAGCCCGACCAGGTGGAGCCCGACGGCCAGCCGAACGCGCGCAACATTCCCACCAGCACGCTGCAGGGGAACATCCGCTACCACCTCGGCCTGGCCTACTACCTCAGCGGGCAATTCGAGAAGGCGCTCCCGCTGTATAGCGAGGATGTGGCAGCGTCGAAGAACAACAACGACATGCTGGTCGCCACCAGCCACTGGCTCTACATGACTTTGCGCCGCTTGAACCGTGACGCAGAGGCAGCCGCGGTGCTGGCGCCGATCACCGCATCGATGGACGTGATCGAGAACGGTGCGTATCACCGCCTCCTGCTGCTCTACAAGGGAGAGCTCACCGAGGCCGACCTGCTGAAGAACTTCGGCTCCGACGGCAGTCTGGAGGACATCACCACCGCCTATGGCGTGGGCAACTGGCATCTCTACAACGGCCGGAAGCCGCAGGCCGATGCGATCTTCGCACGCATCGTGGAGGCGAAGTCACAATGGGCCAGCTTCGGTTATCTCACCGCCGAAGCGGAGCGCTCCCGCACCGTGCTGCAGTAAACGCCCCCGCGTGGGGGCACGCCGTCAGGGCGGGCCTTCGCGCGGTGGTGGCGGGCCATCATCGGGTCCACCGCGACGTCCACCGCGCGGTCGGCGGCCGCCGAACGGCGGTGGCCCACGGCGGTTGGGTGCGAAGCGTGCCAACCGTTCGCGCTGCGCCTCGTCCAGCAGCGGCTCGAGCTGGGCCTTGAGCGAATCCAGCGATACGCGCATCGCGTCGTCATGTGATCGTCGCCGTTCGCCGTTGGCGCGATCGGCCGCCTCCACCAGCGGCCGGATACGCGCCCACTGCTCCTCGCTGGTGGGGCGAATCACGCGCTGCACATGCTCCACGAATCCCCCCGGCCGTCGCGCGTCGTTCACGCGCGCCATGCGCCGATCCTGCAGCGCACCGCTGCCGAGCACACCGATCGCGATGCCCAGGCAGAGCGTGACCACTAGCAGCAGCCAGGCGCGGACGGAGTTGCTCATGAGTGACTCATCACTGGAAGGAGTCGGACGAGGAGGAAAGGATCGATTCCGCCGAGACCGGCTGCAGGCCGAGCGCGGCCTCGAACAGCGAGCTGTCTGCGGTGCGGGCGATCAGCGTGTTGTGCGCACCGAGTGCCACGATGGCGAGGGCGGCCGCGGCGGCCAGCCAGCGGAAGTTGCGCTGCATGGCTCCGAAGCGAAGCACGTCGGGTGGCGGCGCGGCACGTTCGCGCGCGATGCGGGCCATGGTGCGGTCGGCGAAGCCGTCGCTGAACGTCATGGGCGGCAATGCACCGCGCAGCAACTGTCCGGCGGCGCGCACGGTCGTGTCGTCGGGTGGGGTCTGGTCGCTCATGCCATCGTTGCCTGTCATTCGGTGAACTCCTGCCACACGGGCCCAAGCGTCACGCGCAACTGCTGCACCGCGCGCGAGAGGCGCGAGAGCACGGTTCCCTCGGGAATCTGCAGGATCTCGGCAGTCTCGCGCGTGCTGCGTTCGTCGAGTAGGCGCAGCACCACCACCGCGCGATGTTCGGTACTCAGCCGGTCGAGTGCGGCACGGATGCGCGCGGCCTGCCCGTCGTCGCCGGCGGTGATGATCGCATCGGGATCGGCGGCGCTCTCCATCGCCAGGTCGTCGCGCACGAACCGCAGTTCGCGGCGGCGCTGGCTGCGCAGGGCGTTGAGGGCGCAGCTCATGGCGATGCGCACCAGGTAGGTCCGCACCGACGAATCGCCGCGGAACGTATCCAGCGCCTGATGGAACCGGACGAACGTCTCCTGGCCCACGTCGTCGGCGTCGTCGCCGGCGCCGAGCATGCCGAACACCGTGCGCGCGACCGCGGCCTGGTGGCGCTCCACCAGGCGACGGAAGGCGTCGTCGTCACCCTTGCGGGCACGCGCGACGAGGTCGGCGTCATCGTTGCTCTCGATCACGGATAGTGTAGTGGCGCGGCAAACGGCCCGGGCCACCGCACCTGGAGGTCAGCGCTGGCCGCGACGATCGCGACGGTCGTCACCGTCGTGATGGCGGGCGCCGCCACGCCGGCCCGGCCCGCGATCATCATCACGCCCACGACGGGCGCGCATCGCGTCGTGCCTGGTGCGCTGCTCGGCCGTGAGCACTGAGGTCACCGACTTCTCGGTGTTGGTACGGACGGCCATCATCGCGGCGCGCTCCGCATCCTGCCGGTTGGCGCGCGCAGCCATGATGGAATCGGCCTGACGGCGCTCGGCGGTCAGCGCCGCGCGCACCTTGGTGGCCTGGTCGGGGCTGAGCCCGAGGTCGGCCGTCATGCGCTGGACGCGTTCGTCCACGCTGGGCGGCCCGCGACGGCCGTCCGGGCCTGCGGCCGGGCCGCGACGTTCGGCACCGGCAGGCGGTGGCCCAGGCTGTGCGAACGCCGGCACTGCAGTGATCAGGGTCGCGGCCAGCAGCAGGCCGGTGCTCGTCAGGAATCGACGGGATGTCATGTGTCGCAGCTCTCGAACAGAGGGTGATGGTGCCGTGGGAGTGGGACGCATTCGGTCCGCACTTTCGACACCGGTCACCCTCTGCTCATTCCATCGCTGCCGGGTTCAGCTCTCGGAATTTTCCCCGAGCGCTTCGAGGTCTACCAGTTAGCCCGGAGACGAGGTGCCCGCCGCATCGAGCACCTCGCCGGTCGCCTACATCCGCACCGCGCACATCACGGCGCCACGTGCAGCGTGACGCGGAAGGTGCGCGGCGACCCGGGCATGATGTTGTTGTTGCTGTGCGCGGTGGCGAAGTAGCGCGTGTTCAGCAGGTTCTCGACGTTCACCTGGGCCCGCAGCGCGCCGGTGATGGAGACGAACAGGGCACCATCCACGCGGGTGAACGCCGGCAGCGTGACGGTGTTGTCGATGGCGGCGAACATGCGGTCCTGGTGCACGATGCCGAGTCCGGCGCCGAGCTGCTTCACGACCTGCACCTTGTTCCAGAGCGAGAAGGTGTTGCGTGGGACGAGGCCGACGCTGGCGCCCGCACGAGCGGCGGCGGTCTGGCTGACGATGCGTGCGGTCTGGTTGGCGTACCCGCCGGCGACCTGCCAGCGCGCCGTGGGTGCACCGCTGATGCCCACTTCCCAGCCGGTGGTGCGCTGTTCGCCGGTCTGCACGATCAGCGACGGTGTGACGGGATCGGGGGCGGTGGTGTTGGTGCGATCGAGGCGGTAGACGGCGGCGGTGAGCGCCAGGTCGCGGCTGGCGTCCCACTTGATGCCGAGTTCACGGTTCGTGAACTGCTCCGGCTCCAGGGTGCTGCTGGTGGCCGTGAGCGACGCGAACTGGTCACCGCTGCTTGGCAGGTAGGAGACGCTGTAGCTGCCGTAAATCGATACCGGCTGCGTCGGTTTGATGACGAGACCCGCACGCGGTGACACGAGATTGTCGCGACGCGAGAGTTGCTGCCCGGTGCGGTTGTTGCTGAAGTCCACGTTCAGGCGGTCGTAGCGCAGGCCCAGCACGGCTTGCACGTGCGGCCCGACTTCGACCTGGTTCTGCGCGTACACCGCCTGCGTGGTGAGCAGGGTGCGATTGTCCGCATCGGTTGCGCTGGCGCGGAACTGCACGGGCGTGCGCGTCATCGGCGCATCAAACGGCACGGCGAAGGCGGTGGCGGTGGCGGTGCTGCCCGGTGCGCCGAAGTAGGCGGTGTGGCGGATGTTGTCGGTGTCCTGGCGGCCGAACTCCGCGCCCGCCAGCAGCGTCTGGCGCAACGAGCCGCGCGTGATGGTGGTGGTGAGGTCGGTCTGGTTGAACAGGTTCTGTCGGTCGGTGCCGTTGTTGTAGCCGTTCAGGTTCACGCTGGTGGCGGAGGCGTTCACGGCGCCGGGGAAGACGTTCTGGTAGAACTTGTCATACGTCATGAAACGCGTGCGATTGCGGAGCTGCAGCCCCTCGACGATGGCGTTGCCGCGCCAGAGTTGTCGGTCGATCGTGGCGGCGAGGGCGTGTGAGGTCAGCGTGGAATTGCTGGCGTCCGGGTCGCCGAAATAGGTGCGTGCCTCGGTGACCACCGGTGCGCCCTGGAACGACGGCACGCCGCGGTCCACGACCCGGAGGTCGCGGTAGAACTCGTAGCTCATGCGCACCAGCGTACTGCCCAGCATCAGCGAGGCAGTCGGGTTGATGCCGAGTCGTTCGTTGTCGGAGGCCTGGCGGAAGTTGGCGGAGTTTTCGTAGAGACCGTTGAGGCGCCCGGCGACGGTGCGTCCGAAGCCCTGGCCGACGTCGAGCGTGGCGCGACGCTGGTCGAAGGAGCCGCCGGTCATGCTGAGCGCGCGGGTCGGCGTCCACTGCGCATCCTTGGTGACGCGATTGAGGATGCCGCCGCCGCCGCCGCGGCCGAAGACCATCGCGTTGGCGCCCTTGAGCGCTTCGACCCGTTCGACGTTGTAGGTGTCGCGGTAGTACTGGGCGTCGTCGCGGATGCCGTCGATGAAGAAGTCGGCGGTGCTGCTGTTGCCGCGGATGGTTGGGGCGTCGCGGTGGCCCTCGCCCAGTCCCATGGTGATGCCCGGGATGTAGCGGACCACCTCGGACATGCCCTGCATGCCCTGGTCGGCGATCAGGCCTTGGCTGATGATGGTGGCCGACTGCGGGACGTCACGCAGCAGGGTATTGGTGCGGGTAGCGGTGCTGGTACGGCTGACGGTGTAGGCTCGGCGTCGTCGGGCAGAATCGGCGATGGTGACCCGCTCAAGCGTGGTGGGCCGCCGTTTCGTGCTGTCTACGGACGGCTGCGAGCCTTGGGCGCCGAGCTCGGCGAGGCCAACGAGCATGCCGAGAAGGCAGGTGGCGGTGCGGAGGGCCACGAGGGCAGGGCGGTCCGGGCAGGTCGACGAGCAATGCATCAGACGATGGATGAGAATGAGTATCACCTAGCGATACCCGAGAATGCACTGAAAAGGGGAGCGTGTCAATCGGGATTGATCCGGATGCCGAAACCGTGACCGAAACCCGACCCCGGGAACGCCAAACGCGGGACGCAGCACATGGCCACGCCCCGCGCGCACTCCCGACCATCACGCACTCACGCGATCGGCTTTTTCCGCGGCAGCACGATCGGCGCAAGACCCAGCGACGACACCTTGGCGTTGAACGCCGTCACGTCACGATTGAGCACGTCCTCGAGACGCTTCACGAGCGGATTCCACTGGTTCACCAGTTCACCGCTGCGTTGCACCGCACCCTGCGTGGGCCGACCTTCCGGCCCGCCGTGGATGTACCCGTTGGTGCCGGTGACGTTGCCGTACGTCTCGGCCAGCTGGTTGTCGAGTCGGCCACCGAAACGCAGCACGTCGTACCCGACCTTTATGCGCGGCTCGGTCATCATCCGTTCCAGTGAATCGAGCGTCGCGTCGAGTGTCGCGGCGATCGGCGCCAGCTCCGCCGCCACCCCGGCCTTGCTTGCCTGCTCGAGGCTCGCCTTGGCTTGCGCACGCACACCGCGCATGGTTTCCAGCGAGCGATTGAGCGACTCGAGGGTGTCGCGCAGCAATCGCGCGGTCTCGAACTGCGCCACGTAATCCGCCGCCGTCACGTCGGTGAGGCGCGGATCGGGGAGCACCGTGAAGCGGTGTGCCTGCGTGACGTTTCCGGCAACGAGTCGCGCTTCGTAGTCACCCGGGACGACGCGAATGCCACCGGTATAGCCCCACAACAACTGGTCCGCTGCCATGAGTGGACCGGGCCAGGTGAGATCCCACGAGACCACGTGCGCACCAGCCTTCACCGGCAGCACCGGTTGCTGGCGACGGCGGCTTTCCGCAGTATCGGTGGTGAGAGTGCGCACGGCGGCACCGGCCGCGGTGCGAATCTCGATGGTGTACGGCGTGGTGACGGTGTCGCGCAGCACGAGATGCAACGAGGCACCGGCCGGCGGTGGATCGAGCTTCGCTTCCACGCCGCCGGCACCACCGCTCTGGCTGCGATCGCTGCGCACCACGTCGCGCGGCTTGTGCAGGTGGATCGGGGTGGTCGGTCGCGCGTCGGCCAGCTGCTGCAACGGCGTCAGGTCATCGAGGATCCAGAGCGAGCGACCCTGTGTGCCGACGATCAGGTCGTCGTTCCACAGCTGCAGGTCGCTGATCGGCACGACCGGCAGGTTGCGCTGGAACGGCTGCCACCGCGCGCCGTTATCGAGCGACACGAACATGCCGAACTCGGTGCCGGCGTACAGCAGCCCGGCGCGACGGGCATCCTCGCGGACCACGCGCACGGGAAAGTCCGACGGGATGCCGTTGCTGCCGTCGGCGATGCGGGTCCAGCTCTTTCCGTAATCGTCGGTGCGCCAGGCGTACGGGGTGTAGTCGTCCAACCGATACCGATGCACGGCGATGTACGCCCGACCGGGGACATGCCGCGAGGCGTCGATGCGATTGACCGTGCCGAACTTCGGCATGTCGCGCGGCGTGATGTCGGTCCAGGTGGTGCCACCGTCCCGCGTGATGTGCACCCGCCCGTCATCGCTGCCGGTCCACAGCGTCTTCCCATCCGCGGGATCCTCGGCCAGCGCAAAGATGGTGTTGAACATCTCGACGCCGGTCTGGTCGCCGTTGATCGGACCGCCCGGTAGCCCCTGCGTGGACTTGTCGTTGGTGGTGAGATCGGGACTGATGACGGTCCAGCTCATCCCGCCGTCGCGCGTCCGATGCAGCACCTGTGAGGCGTGGTAGACGGTGTTGCGGTCATGGCGCGAGACGAGGATCGGGGCCACCCACTGGAAGCGGTACTTCACGTCAGACCCCTTCTGCCCAACCTGCTGCTGCGGGTAGGCGATGACGTCGCGGCGCAGGTCGCGCTTGGGCTCGTATCGGTTGATGGCACCGCCGTAGCAGCCGCCGTAGATCACGTCCGGGAAGTCCGGATGCAGCGCCACCGGGCCTGTCTCGCACCCACCGGCGTTCATCCAGGCGTTGAGGGGATGCAGGGTGTTGGCATCCAGCCAGGCCGGCACGGAGATCGAGGTGTTGTCCTGCTGGGCGGTATAGACGCGATACGGATAGGAGTGATCGACGACCACATCGTAGAGCTCGGCCGTCGGCAACACGTTCATGCTGCTCCATGTCCGTCCGCCGTTGACCGAGACGACCGACCCGCCGTCGTCGCTCAGCCCCATGATGCGGGGATTGACCGGATTGATCCAAAGATCGTGTGTGTCGCCATGCGGCACCGATACTGCCTCGAAGGAGCGACCACCATCGACCGACTTGTGCATGGCAACGCTCATCAGCCAGACCTGGTTTTCGTTCACCGGATCGGCCACCACGCGGTAGTAGTACCAGGCCCGCTGCCGGATCTTGTTCTCTGCGTTGACCCTTGTCCACGACGTCCCGCCGTCATCGCTGCGGTAGAGTCCGCCAAGCGGTTCTGCTTCGACCAGCGCCCAGACCCGGTCGGGATTGACGGGCGAAATGGTGATCCCGACCTTGCCGACGAGACCGGTAGGGAGGCCGCCCGAGAGTTTGGTCCACGTGTCGCCGCCGTCCGAACTGCGGTAGACGCCACCCTCCGTTCCGCCGGAAATCATCGTCCATGGCTTCCGTTCTGCCCGCCACATGCCGGCGAACAGGATGCGCGGATTGGTGGGATGCATCACCAGCTCGCTGGCGCCGGTCGAGTCGTTGAGGAAGAGCACCTGCGACCAGGTCGCGCCGCCGTCCTTCGACCGGTAGATGCCGCGTTCGCGGTTGCGGCCGAACGGGTGACCGAGGGCCGCGGCGTAGACGAGGTCGGGGTTGGTGGGGTGCACCACGGTGCGTCCGAGGGCGCCCGTCTCGCGCAGCCCGCTGAACTTCCAGGTGCGGCCGGCGTCGGTGGACTTCCACATGCCGCGACCGGTGGACGAGTTGCCGCGCACGTCCTGCGACCCGGTGCCGACGTAGATCACGTTCGGGTCGGAGTCGGCCACGTCGATGGAGCCGACCACGCCGCCGAAGAACTTGTCGCTGATCGGGGTCCAGCTCTGCCCGGCGTCATCGGTCTTCCAGACACCGCCGCCGGTGCTGCCGGAGTAGAACAGGAAAGGCGAGGCGGCCACACCGGCGATCGCCGTGGACCGGCCGCCGCGGAATGGACCGATGAGCCGGTACTTCATCGAGCCGAGCAAGGTGGAGTCGAGCGTCGCGCTGACGGGTGCGGCGGCGGGGCGGGTCCGCTGGGCAATGCTGACGGGTGCGACGAGGAGCGTCAGCAGTGCGACGGTCGCGAGGCGAGGACGGAGGGCTGGCATGCGCGCGGGTGCGGGGAGCGGGTGGGTGGTGTGCCATCAGCATACGCGCCGGCCGACGTCCGCGATGCAGGCGTCCGGTGGCCTGAGTCGCCGCGACGGCGCGCCGTGCGGTCGATGCGGAGTCCGGGGACGCGCTGTAACGTGTGAATGGCAACGGCAGGACCACCCTCGACTGGACGGACCGATGACATCACGCCTGCACCCGTTGGCGCGCGGCGCCATGATCACCGTGCTGCACCTCGGCGCGCTGGGCGGCATGTCCGCCTCACTGCTGGCGCAGGTGACCGATACGGCAGCGGGTCAACCAGCCAAGCCGATCAAGAAGCGGGCGAACGTGATCTCGGCCGAGGAGATCGCGGCGCTGGGCGGGACCGTGCAGACGGCCTTCGGGATCGTGCAGCGACTTCGACCCGCGATGCTGCGTGCGCGGTCGGGGTCCACGTCGCAGAGTGGCAGCAACGGCGTGGATGTGAGCGCGAACGAGATCCAGGTGTTCCTTGACAGCCAGCGGATGGGTGGCGTGCGCGCGCTGGAGGAGATCACGCTCTCGCAGATCCTGGAGATCCGGTACCTGAATGCGAACGATGCCACGACGCTGTTCGGGACCGGCAACACCGCCGGCGTGATCCAGGTGATCGGCAAGCGCTGACATATCCGCGCCGTCGGACGGCCTCGCTAGAGGTCACGGTTCCGGACCGGTGTTACCGATCGGCGCGTCGACACTCTGGGGTGTACCCATGCGGCGCGGCGTCGGCCTGACGTCCGCGCGTGTTGCAGACCGGCATGGGCACCTCACTCCGGTCCCGTGTCATGCTGCCGTCGTTCGCCGCCCTGCTGCACCAGCTCAGTCCCGCCAACCCGCCGGAGTTGCTCACGCTGTTCGCCGTGAGCGGATGGACGGCGGCGGCCTGCTTCTCGGCCGCGCGTCGCGCGGAACTGCGGGCGCGGGCTGGGTCGGCGGCACCGCCGGCTGCCACGTTACTGCTGGCCGCGGTGGGAATTCCGGTGTGGGGTGCCGCCGCCATGGCGCAGCCGGTGCAGGCGCTGCAGGTGGCCGGTGCCTCGGTAGCACTGGTCTTCTCGTGGGAAGTGGCGGGAGTGCTCGAGCGCTTCGTCCGCGAACTGATCTGACGGAACGCGATCCGTCAGCCGACGTCGATCAGCAGGGTGCCGACGGCGGTGCGCGTGAAGCGATGCGACATGATGTACGCCACCGTCATGGTGAGCAGTGATAGCAGCACAGCGGTGCCGGTGACCACGGTCGCATCGAAGGTCGGTGCGCCGGGCACGATGCGCGGCAGCACGTCCCACGCGACCTGACCCAGCCAGGCGCCGAACAGCGAGCCGCCGGCGGCCACCAGCGCGGCGCGACCAAGCACGAGGCGGTGGATGTCGCGTCGCCGGGCACCCATGGCGCGACGGATGCCCAGTTCCCGCTGCTGCGACTGGATCCACAACTGCAGCATGGCGATCAGGCCGCCGATGGCGATGATGGCGGTGACGACGCCCATGCCCAGCAGCACGCGGGCGAACCAGGCCAGCGCCCGTGTTTCGGTGGCAAGGCGCGCCTGCAACGACGCGGTCAGGCCGACCGGCACGCCGATGCTGCGGATCACATCGGCGGAGATCGCGGCTGTCGTGGTGGCCACTTCGAGTGATGCAACGGGGTGTTGCAGCACACTGACGTAGACCGCCAGCGGCAATTGCACCGCGCTGCCGAAGCCGCGGACCGGCACATCGCTGACCACACCCACCACTTCGAACCATCGGTTGCCAAGCATCGGCAGCTGGAGGCGCCGACCGACCGCGTCGCCATTGGCGAACATGGTGCGGGCGAAGCTGGCGTTGACGACGGCGACCAGCGGGGCGTCCCATCGGTCGCGGTCGGCCAGTGCGCGACCTTGCAGCACCTGCATCCCTGCCAGCGCGAAGGTATCACCGCTGACGACGTGGTGCGTCACCGTTTCAGTGCTACCCCGCACGATCACACCCGTCTCGCAGCGCGTGCCGCAATCACTGGTGACGTTGGCGCTGGTGCCCAAGCCCCGATGCAGACCGCTGGAGCCCAGGCTCACCAGCGCGGACGGATCGGCGGCGTGTCGTGCATCGAGGAAGGCGGCGAAGCTGCGCGCACGCTGCAGGCGATCCTCGTCCGACGCGCGTACGTCCTGCACCAGCGTGGTGCGCAGGGTCGGATCGGTGAGCAGCGCCTGTGCACGCCCGGTGACCTGACGGATCTGGACGCCGCCGGCCAGCACCACCAGTGCCGCACCGAGCTGCAGGGCGGGGATGATGAGTGTGAGCGGTCGGCGATCGTCGTCCACCAGGCGCGTCGTGCTCAGCGCGCGCACCAGCAGTAACGGCGCCACGAGCACCAGTGCCGTGACGCCGAGTGTGCCGGCGATGCTGAGCGCCAGGTCGGCGGGACCAACGGTGCCGGGCCATCCTGCGCGCATCACCGAGGATGCGATCAGTGCCAACAGCATGCCGAGCAGTAGTGCGACGCCGGCCAGCGCCGCCGATTCGAGCATCAGCGCGCTGAAAATCGTGCGGCGCGACGCACCCACCGAGCGTGCGACGATCACTTCACCGCTGCGGGCCGCGGTGCGCGCGAGATGCAGCGCCAGCACCGTGGCCGCGCCGACGGTGAGCGTGAGCAGCACCGCGCCGCGGAGGATTCCGGTGAGCTGCTGCAGTGCGAGTTGCTGCAACTGTGGCCAGACGATGCCGCGTCCGTTCCAGTCGGCGAGCAAGGATGGCACGTCGCCGAGGGCGAGCGTGAGCGACGGGGCGGCCGCGTTGCCGCCGAGCAGCGCCAACGCTGGCAGTGAGCCCGCCAGTGTGAGCGCGGCGGTGAGGGCCACCAGCGCGCCGGTGCCCGCGTGCCAGCGGAGGGCGAGGGCGGCGGCGCTGCGACGTGTGGTCCAATTCACGATGATGTCCGCTCCTCGGCAGGGTGACTCGCGACGCACGACGACGATGCGGCCGGCATCGCGGTCGTGACGCAGCAGTTTCGGGGTCGTGACGGCGCTTCAGGGAAAAGATACGACCGCGCCGTAATTCCTGCCGCTCATGTTCGACAGGCATTTCCATTTTATCGAGAGTCAGATGGAGCATTCCGCTTTCCTGAGCCTCCTGACGCGTCGCGCGGCGGTGATCTTCCTCGGGTTCGCACTTGGCATTCCGCAGTCGGTGGTCGGTGCGCAGGGCACGGACGCGTCCGTCGCCGGACGGGTTCTCGATGCGGAGGGACAACCGGTGCCGGGCGCCTCGATCGAACTGCGCCACACCGGCACTGGCTACACGGCGTCGGGGACGTCACGAGCGAACGGTCGCTTCCTGTTCCTGCAGCTGCCGCTTGGCGGTCCGTATCGTGTGTCGGTCCGCCGGCTCGGGCTGCGGCCGCAGGTGCAGGAAGGGTTTCGCCTGTCGCAGGGTGACAGGGCGGAGCTCGCATTCCGGCTGGAGTCGGCGGCCCAGCAGCTCGAGGCGCAGGTCGTGCGCGTCGAGACGGCGACGGGGGCACGGCGTGAGCGACTCGGCGCCAGCACCAAGGTTTCGCAGGACGAGATTGCGCAGCTGCCGGTGCAGAACCGGCAGTTCACCGATCTCGCGCTGCTCGCACCGACCACGAGCGGCAATGGTTTCAACATCGGCGGTGCGCGCACCACGTCCACCGACGTGCGGGTCGATGGCGTGAGCGCACGCAACCAGCTCGGCGGCGGTGCCGTCGGCAGCGGCCCGTATACCGTGTCGCTGGCTGCGGTTCGCGAGTTCGAGATCGTGACCAACGCGTACGATGTCACCATGGGACGGCAGGGCGGCGGCGCGATCAGCGCCGTCACCCGCAGTGGCACCAATACCCGCGAGGGCAGCGTCTTCGGCTACCACCGCAACGAGCAGCTGGCCGGTGCCACCGACTTCCTCGGACGTGGACGCGCACTGCGCGAGCAGCAGATCACACAATGGGGCGGCTCGCTGGGCGGTCCGATCGTCCGCGACAAGCTGCACTACTTCGTGGCGTATGACCAGCAGAACCAGCAGGAGCCGTACTTCGTACTCGACTTGCGCACACCGCAGGACCAGATCGATGCACGCCTGTCTGCTGACTCCCTGGCACGGTTGCTCAGCATCCTGAGCCAGCGGTACGGCATGCCACCGTCGACGGCAGTGGGCGCCTACACCCGCAAGCCTCTCGCGCGAACGATGTTTGCGCGCCTCGACTGGCGACTGAGCGACCGACACCTATTGACGGTCCGCAACAATTTCTCGGACTGGACGAACCCGCAGAACGGGTTGGCAGACCAGGGTCGCGCACTGCTGCAGGAAGCTCGGCACGGGTTCAACTCGCGTGAGAACCAGGGCCTGCTGTCGCTGCGCTCGACCCTGTCACCGTCGATGCAGAACGAGGCGAAGCTGGCGATCAGCTATGCCCGCCGGGCCTTCGTGCCGAACACGATCCTGCCGCGCGGTGAGGTGCTGATCAACTCCACGCTACCCAACGGCACGCCGGCACAGACTACCGTGCAGTTCGGCGGCCATCGATTCGCACCCGAGCGAAACCGCGAGACCCAGTATCAGCTGGTGAACACCACCACCTGGCAGCGCGGCAACCAGAACATCACCTTCGGCGTCGACAACTCGCTCACCAACCTCGAGACGTACCTCTCGATCGAGACCGGCGGACAGTACAACTTCAACAGCCTGGCCGATCTCGAGGCCGGCCGCGCCGATCGCTATCGCCGCAACGTGCCACTGCTCAGCGCCGAACCGACGGCGAATCAGTGGGTGCTGGATGCCGCGGCGTTCGTACAATCGGAGTGGCATCCCACGCAGCGCCTGAGCACCACACTTGGCCTGCGCTGGGACGTGACCAGTTTTCTCACATCGGCGCGCTACAACCCGCTTGCGGAGCAGTCGCTCGGTATCCGCACCGACAACACGCCCACCGACTGGAACAATGTGCAGCCGCGCGCTGCGATGGTGTGGGACGTCACGGGCGACGGTCGGAACCTGCTGCGCATCGGCGCCGGCCTGTTCAGCGCGCAGCCCCACTACTACGCGCACGTCAACCACATCCTCAACAGCGGCGTGGAGCAGGCAGGCATCGACGTGCGGGGGGCGCAGGTGCCGGCGCCCGACTACAACGCCTTCCGGGCCGATCCATCCCGGATTCCAGGACTGATCCCGGGTGTGGCCACGAGCACGCGCGTGGATTTCATCAATCCCGGCTTCCAGACGCCAAGCACCGCCAAGGCGAACGTCACCTACCAGCGCAAACTCGGTGATCGGGTGACGCTGGGCGGTTCGTTGTTCTATGCGTACGCGTGGAACAACTATCACTACATCGATCGCAATCGCGTCGCGCAGCCGTTTTTCACGGTCGACAACGAGGCGAACCGCCCTGTGTGGGTGCCGGCCAGCACGATCGCAGCCAATGGCAATGTGGTGGGAACGAACAGCTATGCCACGCAGGCGCTGGGGCGTGTGTTCGAACTGGTGCCGCGTGGCCGCCTGGAGCAGCGCACCGCCGTGCTGGAACTCGGGCTCAGCCCGTACCGCGACGCGTCGGTGAACCTCTCCTACTCGCTCAACAGCACGCGTGACAACAGTTCGTACAATTGCTGCGTTGCGACGACCGCCACCAACACGCCGACGTCTGGCGATCCGAACGACCTCAGTAGTCTGTGGGGGCAGGCGGACAACGATTTCAGGCACAAGGCGGTGATCTTCGGCTCGCTGCCGGCGATCTGGGGCTTCCGGGCCAGCGCGCGCTACGTGGGTGCGAGCGGTCGGCCGTTCTCGCTCGTCGTCAGCCGCGACGTAAACGGTGACGCGACGCCCAATCCAAACGACCTCGCGTTCATCTTCGATCCTGATGATCCGAATACGCCGGCAGCGGTCGCCAGTGGATTGCGCACCCTGATCGCAAACCCGAACAGCATCATTTCAGGATATCTGCGCAAGAATGCCGGACGGATTGCCGAGCGCAACGCGATCTACAACCCGTGGCAGCAGCGTGTCGACGTTCGTCTCTCGAAGACGATCGGCACCGTGCGCGGGCAGACCGCCGAGCTGACAATTGACGTGTTCAATTTTGCCAACCTGCTCAACAAGGAGTGGGGCAGCATCCAGAACCTGGGAGGGTCCCAGACGCTGCTCAACGTCACCGGGTTCGACCAGGCGACGAAGCGCTATCGGTACACGGTGAACCAGAACGCCGGCGTGCTGCGGAAGACGGGTGATCCGTACCAGATCCAGGCCGGGATGACGTACCGGTTCTGACCGCCGGCATGCCCCGGGACGATGGGGGCCGTCGGGCCACGGCTGGACGGCCCCCGGCGGTTCCCCAGCAGGAATTCACGCCGTGCGGCCGACGACGTTCTGCAGTCGCACGCGCCCCTGCGCGACGAGGCGGTCGTCAGCATCGCGGATCCAGGCTTCCCACAACTGGTTGGTGCGGCCACGCGCGATGGGGCGTGCGGTGGCGTACAGCGTGCCGCTGCTGGACGCCCTGATGAACGAGGTGGTGTTCTCCAGTCCGACGGCCTGTTGCCCGTGGGATTGCACGTACAGCGTGGCCCCGATCGATGTCACGGTCTCGATCACGCCGCAGTGCACGCCGCCGTGCACGAGTCCGAATGGCTGGAGGTGCTGCTGCCCGACCTCGAACTGGCAGGCGACCTCGTCACCCGAGGCGACGGTGAAATGCAGCTTCATGGCGCCGAGCCAGCCTTCCAGCTGGTTGAGCCATTCGAGGGTGATCGGCGTCATGACGGCAGGGCGCGGTGTGATCGGAAAAAATGCGTGCCACCACGGAAGCTAGCCGAGACGACCGCTGATCAACGGTTGGCGCGGTACCCGAACGGATACAGCGGTGCCGGACTGTCATGCGGTACGTCCACCTTCTGCACCTGCACCGCCTCCATCGACCGAGGCAGCTCGAATGGCAAGCGACCCACCGGGCGCACCGTGCCGGTGAGCGCATCGAACAGCGCCCCATCGCTGACACCGAACTCACCGATCAGCACCTTGGCCAGCGGCTGCAGTGCGGTCAGGATGGCGGGGCGATCG
>JANMON010000055.1:0-14447 GCA_031369265.1 Gemmatimonadaceae bacterium
CTTTACGGCTGTCAGCCCCCTGCGCTGCTTGCGCGGATGAGTTCGAGCACCGGCTCACGCGGTGCGCGTAGCTGAACCGAGGCTGACGCAGCGGTGCCGCTCCCAATCGCTACGATTACTGTTTGCGTGCTGCCTGGTTGAAACACACCAGTGGTCGTCGTCAGCGTCACAGTCCGCGCGTTCAACTGCACAGTGGCGGTTGACACGTCAGCTGGAATGCGCGAGGAGCCATCAGCAACGGTATCTTCCACCGTCAGCACGGTGACGCTCGCGGACTTCGCGCCGGTTGGATCGTCTACGGATGGATCATCGAGCTCGGCGCCACACGCGCCAAGCACAGTCATCGAGACCATGACCACACTCCTGCGAAGCAAGCTCGCCGTGCGCCCGCCGCAGCCAATCGTGGACGCACGCGGAAGGCCAGGTATCGACATAGCTATTGCGAGCCCTCGCTCAGCGCGTTGTACTGCGACGCAGTAGTCATCGTCTTCGTTCGCCGCAAACGGGACGATTCGCACGTCGGCTCCGGCCTTTTCTCGCTCGAGGCCTGCCCCGGGGCGCTGCTCACAATGACACCCGTGGTAGGTGCGCAGGACCACGGCGCACGCGCGATCCCCGGCCCCACTCCCCTGCGCCGGCCTCTCCAGCGGGTTCTTGCTCCGCCCACAGAACTCGCTCTGCAACCGCGGGCTGACCTGGTCCGACTTCACGGTGTGGATCGCCTGGAGGGCGGTGCTTCGGCTCGCCCGGTCCGCCCCGCGCGAGCCCCTCTACGTACACCACGTAGTCGTGCGGCGCCTCCAGCTGCGTCTGCGCGAAGTAGGGCAGCTGGCTGTTGTTGCCCATGATGACCTTCTTGCAGCCATTGCGCGCGATCTCGGCGCCAGTCTCCCGCAGCCGCTGGAGCTGGAGTCCGCGGCTGTACGCGATGGTGCCTGGCTCGTGCCTCGCCTCAAAGATCTGGCCGAAGGAGTCCTCCGGAAAAACGACCGCGTACCCCTGCTGAGCGGTGCTGAGCGCAGCGGACAGCAGCACGGATCGGCGCTTATCATCCTCTCGGCTGGAGTGGGCGTTCCGCAGTGATCGAATGTGGCGCGGCGGCAAGCGCCCCGGAATCGGCGCGGGTGTCGCGGAACGCCATCCCCGCCGCTACCCGTCCCCTTCCCTGCCGCCACCGCACTCCGTGCCCGGCGCGCCGATCCGGGCGTCGCGTATGTCTGTCCGATAGATTTGCGTGTCGGAAGCGGCAGCTTCGCGAACGTGCGGCAGCGCCTTCCGCTGTGGGACATCTCGAGGACAACGACGCATGAGACACATCGCCCCGATCATCTTCGCCAGCTGGTGTGTGGCGTGCGGCAGCCCGTCACGCACTCCGGTCTCGCCACCGACCGAGCCCCCGGTGGTTCGGCCGGTCCGACCGGCGCGGTGGGCGCTTGACTGGGCCGACGAATTCGAGGGTACCACGCTGGACGTGTCCAAATGGATTGCAGTGGACGGGGCGTCGAACGTCAACAACGAGTTGCAGTTCTACACCCCTGACGATGTGTATCTGGAGAACGGTGACCTGGTCCTGCGCAGCCAGCGGCGCACCTTCGGCAACCGACAATATTCGTCGGGCGAGGTGCGCACCGGCACGAAGCGTGTCGTGCGGGTGGGGCAGGCGGTCGAGTGGCGGACGCAGGTGCCCTCGGGCAAGGGCATCTGGCCCGCGAACTGGCTGTTGAACACGCCGTGCACCGGCATCACCGGATGCGGCTCCAACTGGCCGCCCGAAATCGACGTCATGGAGCTCCGGGGCAGTGCGCCTGACAACAATCAGATGACACACTGGTGGGGCACGTTTCCAGCCCAGGGGCACCAGACCAGCGAATACAGCGGCACCACCCTCTCGTCCGGCTACCACACGTATCGTGTCGAGTGTTTTGCCGACAGCATCGTCTGGTACATCGACGGGGTGCAGCGCGCGAAGCACACGTCCAACATCGCGATCGGCGAGCTGCAGCTCGTCATGAATACGGCCGTGGGTGGCGACTTCGATGGCAACCCGATCCCTGCCACGGTATTTCCGCAATATCACCGCATCGACTACGTGCGCGTCTATCGTGACACGGCGAACGTGCGCTGACGGCCAGGCCAGTGGAGCGATCAGCGCGCGGGCGTGGCAGCGATCGGTGACACAGCTCCTGCAGCGCGCCTATCATCGCTTGATATCGTACGCGTCATCATCATGATCAGCATGGTCACCAGACGGTGGCGCGGATCGTGTGCGGAGCACTGTCCGCGCAGGACGCAGGCCGCTCATTCCTCGTCTGTGGAGATCGGGTGCCGCCAGGCGAGCCGTGTGCCGCGCCGTCCGCGGATCGTCCGGGCCTGCTCGCGGTGTGCCTCCTCGACGCGCGCCACCGTGATCGATACGACCGAGTTGCACCCCACTGACGTGGCCGAGCGCGTGGCTGCGTGGCTGCGCACGACCCTACCCCTCACCCGATGAACGTCTCCATGCCTTTCAGGCTTGCCAGCCAGTCATGCCGCCCGGCACGCACGGCGCTCCCCGTGCGCGCACTTCTGCTGCTGGCACTGGTGAGCTGCCACGGAGACAGCGGCGGCACCCTGTTCGAGTTGCTCTCGCCGGAACGCACCGGCGTGACGTTCGCCAACACCGTCACGACCAGCGATTCGCTCAACGCCCAGACGGACCCCTACATCTACAACGGCGGGGGGGTCGCGGTGGGCGACATCGACAACGACGGGCGGCCGGACCTCTACTTCACCGGCAACATGGTCTCGAGCCAGCTCTATCTGAACAAGGGTGGGCTGCGCTTCGACGACATCACCGGCTCCGCCAAGGTCGGCACCACTGGCCGGGCGTCCGGGGCCACCATGGTCGACATCAACAACGACGGCTGGCTCGACATCTACGTCTCCGTCTCCGGACCGGCGTGGTCATCGGGGGCGGCGCGCACGAACCTGCTGTTCATCAACAATCACGACCGGACGTTCACGGAATCGGCCGCACGCTACGGTATCGCCGACACCAGCTTCACCACGCACGCAGCCTTTCTCGACTACGATCGCGACGGGTGCCTCGACCTCTTCCTGCTGAACAACTCGCCGGCCGATTTCGGCCGCGGCGAGGCGCCGATGCGTGTCGCGGACAAGGTGTCCGGCAGCAGCCCCGGCGGCCACAATCTCCTGTACCGGAACAGCTGCCAGGGCTCGTTCACCAACGTGTCGGTGCAGGCGGGCATCCTGCCCGTGCCCAGCTACGGACTCGGTGTCGCCGTGGCAGACCTCAATCGCGATGGCTGGCCGGACATCTACGTGTCCAACGACGGGAGCCCGAACGATGTGCTCTACATCAACAACCGCGACGGCACCTTCACCGACCGGGCCGCACGGTCGCTGAAGCACACCAGCCTGGCCGGCATGGGCGTCGATATCGCCGACTACAACAACGATGGCTGGGCCGACATCGTGCAGGTGGACATGCAGCCGGCCGCGCTGGCGGAGCGCAAGCGCATGAGCGGGTTCGCGAACTACGACGCTCTGCGCGCCGCACGCAGCCGCGGTGTGCGAGATGACTACGCTGTGAATGCGCTGCAACTGAGCAACGGCGTGACGGCGGACGGCGACGTCGTCTTCAGTGACGTGGCGCACATGGCTGGCGTCTCCGCAACCAATTGGAGCTGGAGCGCGCTCTTCGCCGACTTCGACAACGATGGGCTGAAGGACCTCTTCATCGCGAACGGCTATCCCAAGGCGATGAATGACCTCGACTATCAGGCTGCAGTCAACGGCGCCGCCCGATCGGGGGACACCCGGCGCACCCGCCAGCTCCTGAACGAGCTCTATACCCTGGAGATTTCCAGCTACGTCTTCCGCAACAACGGCGACCTGACGTTCACCGATCGCAGTGCGGCCTGGGGCGTGGCGAAGCCTGGCTTTGCCTACGGCGCGGCGTACGCCGACCTTGATGGCGATGGGAAGCTCGATCTCGTCGTCAATAACATCGACAGTCCCGCGTCGATCTACCACAACATCCAGCCCGCTGACGACGCCCATCACTATCTGGCGGTCGCACTCACCGGCGATTCGACCAACACGCGCGGCGTCGGTGTCACGCTGACCCTCGTCGCCGGTGGGCAGCGCCAGCAGCTCTACAACGCGCCCGCGCGCGGCTTCATGTCGAGCATGGACGGGCCGCTGCACTTCGGACTGGGACGCGCCGCGCGCGCAGACACCCTCGAGGTGGTATGGCCGGACGGTCGGCGCCAGGTGCTCACCAACCTTGCCGCAGACCGTGTGCTCGTCGTGAAGGCGGCAGACGCCGCGCCACGCGCGCCCGATGCGCCATCCACCGCGACGCGCGTGCCGACGAGTGCGCGCGTCTTCACGCCGATCGATGCATCACGCGGCCTGGCGTACGCCCCTGCCCCGTTCACGCAGGTGGATTACCGCGTGCAGCCATTGCTGCACACCATGCCGTCGCGACAGGGACCACCACTGGCGGTTGGTGACGTGGACGGCGATGGCCTCGACGACCTGTACGTGGGGGGTGGCAACCGGAGGCCCGGCACCCTCTTTCGTCAGCAGAAGGACGGGCGGTTCCTGTCGACGCCGCAGGCCCAGCCGTGGCAGGCCGATTCACTGTTCGACGACTGGGGCGCGCTGCTCACGGACCTGAACGGCGATGGCCGTCCCGACCTGTACGTGTCCAGCGGCGGCTATCAGCTGGCGCCCGGATCGCCGATGCTGCAGGACCGGCTCTACCTCAATGCAGGGGGCGGACGTTTCACGCGGGCCCCGGAGGGGGCACTGCCGTCCATGCTGTCGAGCAAGGGCGCCGTGCGCGTCGGTGACTTCAATGGCGACGGACGTCCCGACCTGTTCGTGGGCGGTCGACTGACGCCGCGCGACTACCCCACGCCGGCGCCGAGCTATCTGCTGCGCAACGACGGCGATCACTTCACTGACGTCACCAGGCAGATGGCGCCAGCGCTGGCCATGCCGGGCGGCATGATCACCGATGCCGCATGGGTGGACTACGACGGTGACGGCAAGCTCGATCTCGTGACGGTCGGCGAGTGGATGCCGATCCAGGTCTGGCGCAACGACGGCACGCGCCTGCAGGATGCGAGCGCGTCGCTCAAGCTCCCGCCGCTGCGTGGCTGGTGGTACAGCCTTGCGGTGGCCGATGTGGACCATGACGGCCGCCCCGATCTCGTCGCGGGAAATGTCGGACGCAACAGTGCGTGGCAGACGTCGGCCACCAGCCCGCTCGGCATCTACGCCGCACCGTTCACGGGTGGCCAGGCGTCCGATATCCTGTTCACGCAGCGGGTGGGCACACGGGAATTTCCCATTGCAGCGCTGGGCATGCTCTCGAGCATCTACACCATCGGCGTGCAGTTCCCGACCAATGGCACCTACGCCTCCGCATCGCTCGACCAGCTCTTCAGCGCGGCGCAACTGAAGGGAGCCGTCCACTACGAGGCGGACACGTTCAACAGCGTCGTGTTGCGCAATGACGGTGGCCGTGCCTTCCGTGCCGTCCCGTTGCCCACAATGGCGCAGATTGCACCCATCCGCGGCATCGTGCCTTTCGACGCAGACGGCGATGGGCATCTCGACCTGATCGTGGCCGGAAATCTGTACGATGTGGAGCCCAACACCCCGCGCATGGATGCCGGCAATGGCCTCTGGCTGCGGGGCGACGGACGCGGACAGTTCGAACCGGTGTCGCCGCGCGTGAGCGGATTCATGGCCCCACGGAGCGCCGCCGCACTTGCGCTGCTCAAGACGACGGCCGGCCACGCGATGGTCGTCGCCAACACTGGCGATTCGCTGCAGGTGTTCACGCTCCGCTAACGCAAACACGGCACTGGTACCGAAGTACCAGTGCCGTGCGCGACCTGCCGTTCTCTCTGTCGCTACCCCGACTTACCAGCCGGTGTTCTGCGTCAGGCCAGCACCCTTGCCCTTACTCAGCTGGATCTGGATGTTCGGGATCGGGAACAGCGCATTCCGTGCTGCGTACGTTGCGGCATTGGCCAACTGCAGCCGGCGCGACTTCTCGGTGGCGATGTAGGCGTTGAGCACCGTCTCAGCGATCCCCCACCGACGCAGATCGAAGAAGCGCTGTCCTTCCATGGCCAGTTCGAGTCGGCGCTCGTCGCGCACCGCGTTCCGCGCCGTGGTCTGCGAGGTCCACGGCGTGGTGTAGGTGCCGATCCTGTAGTTGGCGTAGGCCGCAACCCGCGGATCGGTAATCGGCACGGCGATCGTCGCCGCGTCGGTACCCGGCCCCTGCACGGTCACGCCAGCACGCGTGCGGATCTGGTTCACGATGGTGCGGGCGTTCTCGAGCGAGCCCGCTTCGACTTCCGCCTCGGCCAGCATCAGCAGCAGGTCGGCGTAGCGGAAGATGTGGATGTTGACCGAGTTGAGCTGGGTGTTGTTCCAGCCCACGGTGCTCACCGCGCCGCTGGCCTTCTCGTGCACGTTCTTCTTGTTGCTGTACGTGCCGCCGTACGAGGGGGCGCGAATCCAATCCCGCGTATGCGGCCCCCAGTCCTTGTACGGCACGCCATCGCGCCCCACCGTGAAGTCGAGACGCGGATCCACCGGCGTCGCCGAGCCCCCCGCGAGGTTGGCGCTGCTGGCGTTCCAGTTCGCGTTGGTCTGCGAGGCCGGCAGCCCGGAGGTCGGGTCGGTGGCGAAGAAGTTCACCAGGTTCTGCGACGGCTGATGGAAGCCGCAGCAGCCGAACGGGCTCCCCGAGTGCGGGAAGGTCAACCGATTGCCGTAGTTGGCATTGTTGCCGCTCTGCTCTCCGTCGTTGGCCGACGCCTGATATGCGAGGATCGTTTCCCTGCCGTTTTCGAACGCGGAGAACCCGGTCCACACGCGATCGTAGCTCTGCTCCAGCGCATACGGCCCGGCGGCCCGCACGTCACGCAGCGTCGCCAGCGCGTTGGCGAACTCGCCGTTGTACATCTGCACCCGGCCCTTGTACGCCTTGGCCGTCCAGGACGTGACGCGAGCCTTGTCACCGTTGCGCGGCGAGGCCGGCAGCAGCGCAATGGCCGCGTCCAGATCCTTGAGGATCTCCGTCGCCGCCTGGGCCTTGGTGATGTTCGGCTTGGAGAAGTCGGTGTCCGTTTCCCGGTAGTACGGGATGTTGCCCCAGATGCGCCATGCCTCGAAGTGGTAATGCGCCCGGAGGAACAGGGCCTCCCCCTCGATGCCCTTGGCATCGGCCGCCGCGATCTCCGACGGCTTGGCCGTGACCACGCTCTTGAGAAGGTTGATGGCTGCATTGCTGCGCACCACGCCTTCGTAGACGGCGCGCCACTTGTCGTTCAACTCCCCTTCCACGCCCGCCGCCCCCCACTGATAAAACTGGACCGCGTCGAGCGCCGGCGCGTCGGTGGCTTCGGAGCCCTTGTAGGCATCGTCGCTGGTGATGCTGCCCCAAATCCAGTTGCTGGCGGCCGAGGCCCACCCGCCGCCGACGCCGGTGGTGTAGTCCAGCTGCCGATAGGCCGCCATCAGGGTGCCCTCGACGCCGGCCTTGTTGGCCAGCGTCCCGGCATCGAGCGTGCCCTGCGGCACGGAGGCGTCCGTCAGGAAGTTCTTGCACCCGGCAATGGTGACGGCGGATACCGACACCGCTGCGATCCCGAGGATCACCCGCTTCCTCGCTCCGTAAGTCATCTTGGTCCTCTGAGTGAAGAAATTCATCGGTCAGAACGAGGTCGTGAAGCCGAGCGAGAACGTCCGGCTGCTCGGATAGACACCGGTATCGACGCCGCGGAACTGGTCGCGCACGTCACCCGCCGAGCCGTTCGCATTGCCCGTCGGCAGCGACGGATCGAGTCCGGAGTATCCGGTGAGGGTGAACAGGTTCTCGGCCTGCAGGTAGACGCGCGTGGACGGAATCCAACGGGCCAGCGTTGCAGGCACGTTCCACCCGACCTGCAGATTCCGCATGCGCATATACGAGCCGCTCTCCACGTAGTAGCTGCTGATCGCCCGGCTGTACGTGTCATTCTGGTCGATGATCGGGTACTTCGCGTTCAGGTTCGTGGGCGTCCACGAGTTCGCCAGCAGGTCCTTGCGGACGTTGGTGGAGAAGTCGCGGAACACGTAGAAGTCCTTCTGCGCGTCGAAGATCTTGTTGCCGAAGCTGCCGAACACCGACGCGCTCACGTCGAAGTTGCCGCGGCGCCAGCCGAGTTCGAAGCTCGTGGTGAACTTCGGGTGCGGTGACCCGATGATGGTGCGGTCGGCGGCGGTGATCGACCCGTCTCCGTTGACGTCCACGAACTTGATGCGTCCCGGCGCCGCGCCATCCTGCTTGGGCGACGCCGTCACGTCGGCCGCGTCGCGGAAGTAGCCGTTGGCCTGCAGTCCGTAGAACGAGCCGATGGGCTTCCCCACCTGGTTGATGATCGCGTTACCGATACGCGTCGAGATCGGACCGAAGAAGAACTGCTGGTTGCCATCGATCGACACGATCTTGTTCCGGTAGGCGCTGATCGCACCGTTGAAGCTCCAGGTGTTCCCCTGGTGACCGAGGGAGATGTCGACGCCCTTGTTGTTCATCCGGCCGATGTTGACGATCGGCGGTGCCGCAATGCCGGCCACGCCGGGCAACGCCGGATCGAACAGCAGGTTGGCGGTCTCACGGTTGTAGACGTCGATGATGAGGCTCACCGCGTTGTCGAACAGCGAGAGATCCGCGCCGACGTTGGTCGACCGGTTCTCTTCCCACTTCAGGTTGTTGTTGCCCAGCGACGTCTGGCGGTATCCCGCCCGCACCGTGCTGTTGGATCCCGTGATGTCGTAGTACGTGTCGCCGTTATTGCCGCCGAACTGATTGAGCGTGCGTCCGGACGGAATGGACTGGTTGCCCGTCACGCCGTAGCCGACGCGGAGCATGGCGTCCGAGATCACCTTGTTCCCCTTCAGGAACCCTTCCTTCGAAATGCGCCAGCCAAGTCCGACGGCCGGGAAGGTGCCCCAGCGGCTATTGGCGCCAAGTCGTGAGGACCCGTCGCGACGCACGGTGACGCTGGCGATGTACTTCTCGTCGAAGCTGTAGTCAGCCTTGCCGAAGAAGGAGAGCAGCGCGTACTCCCCGCCGAAGCTGTTGACCGCCTTGGTCTTCGAGTCGCCGAGCGCGTCCTGGATGAAGCGCGAGTTCGGGTCCGTGGAGAGCAGGTTGGCCAGCGAGGCGCCGATGAACCGGTTGTTGCCTGCGTTGGCTTCCTGTCCCGCCAGCAGCGTGAAGTTGCTCGACCCGAAGGCCTTGGTGTACTTGGCCGTGTTGCTCCAAGTCCAGTCGGTGGAGAGGCCGCTGTTCTCGTTGATGGAATTGCTGAAGCTCGGTTCCGAGTTTTCCGGCGTGATCGCGTTGTAGCCGGTGAACCCGCTTTGAGCCACGCTGAAGCCCAGGCTGCTGCGCAGGTTCAGGTTGGGCATCAGCCCGAAGCCGGCGAAGACGTTGCCGAAAACGCGATTGTTGGTGTTGACGTTGTTGCGGGCTTCGAACGCCGTCTTGAGCGGGTTGGTGTTGTTCCCCAGCCCGACGGCCTTGCCGGACGCGAAGTTGCCCTTGATGTCGTAGATCGGCACCACCGGCTGCATCAGGATGTTCTTGCCGATCAGGTTCGTCTCGCCGGCATCGTCGTTCGGGAGGCCGCCCGTCTGCCGCTCGTTCGTGAAGCCCACGTTTTCACCGAAGGTCAGCTTGCCGCGCGTGAACTGCGTGTTCGCTCGCACGCTGACGCGGCGGAAGTTGTTGTACGCGGCCGTGCCGTCCTGATTGAAGAAGTTGAACGAGACGCCGTACTGGTTCCCGGTGCCCGCGCCCGTGATGCTGAGGTTCGCGTCGGTCACCTGCCCCGTGCCGAAGACGGCCTTCCACCAGTTCGTGCCGGGGCTGCCCGGCATGATCAGGCTGTTCGGGTAGGAGTACTTCGTGGGATCGACACCCGTCGGACGGCCGAACGCATCGGTGCCGGTGCGTGTGTCATTCGCGGCAAAGGTGTACGCCGGAACGGTCGGCGCGTTCGGGTCGCCGTAGATGTTCGTCGGGACCGGCAGCCCGGCGTTGTCGTACGCCTTCTTGACCACCTGGAAGTAGTCCAGCGAGTTCGTGAGGAGGAAGTTGTCGTAGCCATTCACCGGCGTGGACATACCGGTGCGGATCGTGGCCGTCATCTTCGGCGGGCCTGCCGGGCCACGCTTGGTGGTCTCGATCAGGATGACGCCGTTGCTGGCGCGCGACCCGTAGATCGATGACGCCGACGCGTCCTTGAGCACCTGAATCGACGAGATGTCGTTCGGGTTCAGGAAGTTGATGTACGAATCCTGCACCGGCACGCCGTCGATCACGTAGAGCGGATCGTTGTTCTGGAACGAGCTGATGCCGCGGATACGCACCGTGCTGCGCGAGCCGGGCGAGCCGCTGGTCTGCACGGTGATGCCTGGTACTGCATCGAGGCGCTTCAGGATGCTGGCACCGGTTTCCTTCTTCGCCGCCTCCACATCCACGGTCGAGACGGCGCCGGTGATCTCCGACCGGCGCTGCTCCGTGTAGGCCGTCACCACGGTCTGCTCGAGGTAGGCGATGGTCTCCATCGTGACGTCGATCTTCGTGCGCCCACCGATATCCACCTGCACCGTCTTCTTGCCCACGGCGAGGAATGACAGCTGGCCATTGGAGGGCGCGAGAATGGTATAGCGTCCCCTGTCCGTGGTGGAGGCCCTCACTTCGGTGCCCTTCACGTTCACGGTGACGCCGGAGACTGGCGCGCCCGTCGGGCTGCTGACCGTACCCGTGACCGTGATTTGTTGCGCCTGCGCGGCCGTACCGGACGCCAGCACGAGCGCCAGTAACAGACCGAACCGTGCGGCACGCGGCCTGATCGGCACGGATACCGCAGACAGTCGACTGACCATTCTCGCCATCACGATCCTCCTGACACCATGGGGGTGGTGAGCACCGGCACGCTGCGACGCGCCGACTGATTGCCGCTCGAAAAGACCTGCCCGAGCCAGAACAGCGCGGTACAACGGGGAGTCGCGCATCAACTGCGTTGTTTCGACCGCGGAATGCGGAGGGACCATCACACACGCAACGACACCCTCGCCAGAGCCTTGGGCCCGGCTCCCGGCGAGAGTTCTTGTGTCGTTCGGGGTCTAATACCGAGCCCGGCACAACCCTTGTCAAGGTGCGAGGGGCTTGCCACACTGACTCGTCCCCGCATACTGGAGGAGCGCCCGCACCGTCAGGCGCTGCGGCGTCTGCCGGCACTGCCCCTGACTCCAGCGAGGTGCGCGATGCGTGTCCCCCGGCGATGGCTCCCTGCCCTCACGTTCGCCGCCGCGTCCTGCGCGGCGCACCCTTCGCCAGACACGACGCGGCGGCCGTCCCCCAACCCACGCGTGATCTCCGCACTCGAGCTGCGCGATCCGGCGATCCTCCCCCTGGATGCGCTCAGGGCGATCCGGACCCTGCGTCCCGCGTTCCTCCGCCCCACCCCGCCGCAAAGCTTCGTCGATCGCAGCGCCGGGCAGGTGCACTTCTCGATGGACTACGGTCCCCTGCGCCCGATCAGTGAGCTGGTGACGATCACGACGGCCATGCTCGTGGAGATTCGCTATCTCGATGCGAACGACGCGCAGAACCGCTTCGGTCTCAACGCCAGCGGCGGCCCGGTCATCGTCCTGCTCAACAACAGCGCGCCGTAGCACCCCCCACCGGTACGGCGCACGCCCGCGAGAAGAATCCCGTGCCGGCGGGATGCTCCCTCGCGAACGCCCTGCACGGATGCTTTTTTCAGGGGAGCGCGACCACCATGGTCGCATGCGATCCCCCGACGAGAGGCTCCGCGCCGTGAGCAGCCAGTACATCGCGAAAGTCATCAACCTCCTCCCGCCGGCCGCCCCGCATGCCGGCGGCGTGCACCTCGAGGAAGCGCATCGCCGACTACGCGAGGCGGATCCGGGGTCCGTGCTCGCGCTCGAGGGATCATTCGCGCTCGTCGCGGAGCAGGACGAAAAGGTGTTCCTGGCGCGCAGCCTGGACCGGCCGCTGCGCTACTTCCTCGCCAAGGCTGCGGCGGGTCCGGTCCTGATCGTCGCCGAGCGCATCGACGACATCGCGGCAGAGCTCGCGAAGAACGGATGGAGCAACCAGTTCCATCCCAGCTACACGCGCATGGTGCCGGCACACCACGTCACCACGCTCCGGCTGATCGGCTGCCCCGATCCTGACCCGGTGCACCAACGCTTCTTCGATCCACCGCGTGGGACGCTGCCGCCGGACCTCGACGTCATCGGCCGCCACTACGTCGAGGCGATCTACACCGAGGTGCGCCGCTGGGTCACGCAGCAGGACACCACCGCCCCAATCGGGGTTGCGTTCTCGGGCGGCATTGACAGCGGCGCGGTCCTCCTCTGCCTGAACCGCGTGCTGCTCGACGAAGGGCAATCGCCGTCGCGACTCAAGGCCTTCACGCTCTCGATCGACGGCGCGGGGGACGACGCGCGTCAGGCACGCGAGTTCCTCGCCCGCACCGACCTGCAGATGCTCGGCGAGGTGATCGACGTGCCGTCGGCCGCGATCGACCCGATGCGCGCCGTCGCCGTGATCGAGGATTACAAGCCGCTCGACGTGGAATGCGCGGCCGTCAACCTCGCCCTGCTGGCGGGCATCCGTGAGCGGTACCCCGAATGGCGCCTCCTCGTGGACGGCGATGGTGGCGACGAGAACCTCAAGGACTACCCGATCGAGGAAAACCCGGAACTCACCATCCGGAGCGTCGTGAACAACTCGATGCTCTATCAGGAGGGATGGGGCGTGGGTTCGATCAAGCACTCGCTGACGTACTCGGGCGGCTACAGTCGCGCGTGTGTCAGAAGCTATGCGTGCAATCGCGCCTTCAATGTCGACGGCTTCAGTCCGTACACGCGCCCTGCGGTGATCGCGGTCGCCGAGGCCATCCCGTTTGCGCAGCTCACGCAGGGGTCGCACGAACGGCTGTATTCCCTGAAGGGCGAGATCGTCGCCCGCGGCGTCGCATCCGTGCTCGGATACGAGATGCCGGTCTTCCCCAAGCGCCGCTTCCAGCACGGCTCCGCGCGCGAGGGCGATGCCGCACGATTGTTCCCACGCACGGAGCGGGACTACCGACGGCACTTCGAGGCGCTCCACCTCGCCATGGCGTGAGCGCAGCCACCGAAGACGGGCGCATTCGGAGCCTGCGCCCTGCACTGCCTGCAGTGGACCCATGGCGCGCACATGGCGCGATCGTGGATCCCGAACGACGACCGGACGGCAGCGTCGAACAGGCGCTGACGGTCTTCCTGTCGGGGGCAGAGTGTCCGTTCACCTGTTCGTTCTGTGATCTCTGGCGATGGACGTTCGAAGGGCCGACGCCTGCGGGCGCCATTCCGAAGCAGCTGCGCGACGTCCTGCCTGAGCATCTCGCTGCGGCGACGCCGCCGCAGCGCCTCAAGCTGTACAATGCGAGCAACTTCTTCGATCGCCGCGCCGTGCCTGCAGAGGACCTGCCGGCGATCGCCGCACTCGCCGCACCGTTCGGCGCGGTGACGGTGGAGTCGCACGCGAACACGGTGGGACCAATGACGCTCGAGTTCCGCGACATGCTGTCAGGACGCCTCGAGGTGGCCCTCGGACTCGAGACGATTCATCCGGTGGCGGCACCGCTGCTGAACAAGAAACTCGACCTGCCCCGCTTCGAACGCGCCGCGAACTACCTGGCCGAGAACGACATGGATCTTCGCGTATTCGTGCTGCTCGGTGCCCCGCACATTCCGGCGGAGGAATCCGTCGAGTGGGCGGCGCGCACAGTCGAATGCGCGGTCAGCAACGGCGCCGCGATGGTGGCGATCATCCCCGTGCGCGGCGCGAACGGGGAGATGGACCGACTGCAGGCGCTCGGGCAGTTCGTGCCACCCACCTTGCGACAGCTGGAGCGCTCGCTCGAGTCCTCGTTGGGCTTCGGGCGCGCGGTCGTCACCGTCGATCTCTGGGATGCGGAGCGCCTGCCGGGATGTGACGCGTGCAGGCCGGCGCGCATCGCACGCCTGGGACGGATGAACCTGCATGGCCAGGTGGAGCGCGCGGTGGACTGTGCGGAGTGCGCCGCATGAATGGCCGCTGCGACGTGGCGATCGTCGGCAGTGGCTACGCCGGCTCCCTCATGGCACGCGTGCTCGTCGTGCAGGGCTACGACGTGGTGCTGCTCGAGCGCGGCACGCATCCGCGATTTGCCATCGGCGAATCCACCACGCCACTCGGCAACCTCTCCCTCGAGCGGCTGGCGCATCGCTATGGCCTGACCGATTGCTACCACCTGGCAGCGCACGGGCGGTGGAGTGCGCACCATCCGGACGTGCGCATCGGCTTGAAG
>JANMON010000096.1:0-31471 GCA_031369265.1 Gemmatimonadaceae bacterium
ATCCTCGATGACAAGGGCGCCGTGATCCGCACCATCACCGGCACCAACGTGGCCGGCGTGAATCGCGTGCACTGGGACCTGCGCCACGAACCGACGATGGAAGTGAAACTGCTCACGAGCCCCCTGTACGCCGATCACATCGTGCCCGGTCCGAACGGCCGCACCGCGCCAGGGACCAGTCGGCTGAGCATCCTCGCGGCACCGGGGCGCTACACGGTGCGGATCAAGGCGGGCGCGGTGGAACAGTCGCAGCCGCTGGTGGTGAAGAAGGACCCGAATTCCGGCGGCACCGAGGCCGAGATCGCGGAGCAGACACGCGCCCTGATGGCGATCAGCCGCGACCTCGATGCCGCGGCGGACGCAGTGCATCGCGTGGAATCGGCGCGCGTGCAGCTGGACGGCATCATCCGCGCCGTGGACGATTCCACCGTGCGCCGTGCGGCGCGCGCACTGGCGCAGCAGTTGGTGGACCTGGAGATGAACCTGGTGGACCTGCGGCAGACGGGCCAGGGCCAGGATGGCGTGCGATTCGGCTCGAAGCTGATCGCCAAGCTGGGGTATCTCACCAATGGCATGTCGGCCAGCGATGACAAGCCGACCAACCAGCATGGTGAGGTACAGGTGATCCTCAACACCGAACTGAAGGGCCACCTGACGGCGCTCGATGCGCTGTTCAGCAAGGAGCTGACGGCGTTCAACGAGTTGCTGAAGCAGCGTGGGGTGCCGAACGTGCTGGTACGGCCGCGCGGCCCGATCTTCTGATCAACGCGAGGGCAACGCGCGCATGGTGCCGGTGATCGTCGATCCAAGGAAGGTCCGGAACTTCCGGACTGCGGCGGCCTTCGAGCGCTGGCTGGCGACGCATCATGCCACGGAGACTGAGCTCTGGTTGCAGATCCACAAGAAGGCGTCCGGGTTGCCCACCGTGACTTATGCGGAGGCGCTGGACGTGGCGCTCTGCTGGGGGTGGATCGATGGACTGAAGAAGACCTTCGACGACACCTCGTTCGTGCAGCGATTCACACCGCGGCGTGCGCAGAGCGTGTGGAGTCAGGTCAATCGCGAGCATGTGGCGCGGCTGGTGGCGGCAGGCCGGATGACGGAGCACGGCCAGCGACACGTGGACGCGGCCAAGCGCGATGGGCGATGGGATGCCGCCTACGCCCCGATCCGCAGCGCCAGCGTGGCGAGCATTCCGGATGACCTGATGGCGGCGATCCATGCCGATCCGAAGGCGCTTGCCACGTTCCGCAGGCTGGGAAAGATGAACCTGTTCGCGCTGGCCTACCGCACCAACGCCATGAAGACTGCGGCCGGCCGGACGCGCAAGATCGCGGCGCTGGTGGCGATGCTGGCGGAGGGCGACACGATCGTGCCGGAGCGGCCGACGAAGGGGTGACGCCAGCGAACTCCCGTCCGCCAGCGTAGCGTTTCACATTCCGGCAGCACCGCTCCGGATTGACTCCCCCGCCCACGAAGTCATGCACCTCCGCGCCACACTCTCCCTGCTGGCCCTCGCACCGGGCCTGCTGCTCGCCCAGCGCACCGCCAGTGCCACCTCGGCCAAGCCGGTCGTGCTCGACACCGCCTTCATCAAGGTGCCCAGCTGGCGATTCGTCGGCCCGGACGGCAATCGCGTCATCGCGGTGGCCGGTGTGCCGGGCGAGTACAAGACCTATTACGCCGGCGCTGCATCGGGTGGGCTCTTCAAGAGCACCAACGGCGGTGTACGCTGGGTGCCGGTCACCGACTCGCTGCGTGTCTCGTCGGTGAGCGCGGTGGCGGTGGCACCGTCGGATGCGAACGTGGTCTGGTTCGGCACCGGTGAGACCTTCCTGCGCAGCAACGTCTCCATCGGCGACGGCATCTACCGCTCCACCGACGCTGGACAGCACTGGCGGAAGATGGGCCTCGAGAACACCGGCCGCATCGGACGCGTGATCATTCACCCGACAAATCCGGACGTGGTCTACGCCGCGGCCCAGGGTCATGGCTACGGTCCGCAGCAGGATCGTGGCCTGTGGCGCACCACCGACGGTGGCACCAGCTGGAAGAAGGTGTTGTTCGTGAACGACAGCACCGGCGTGATCGACGTGGCGATGGACCCGACCAATCCGCGCGTGCTCTTCGCCGCCAGCTGGCAGCAGTACATCGTGCCGTGGAACAAGCACTCCGGCGGCCATGGCAGCGGCATCTGGATGTCGCGCGATGGTGGCGACACCTGGTTGCGCCTGGATGGCGGCAGCGACGGACAAGGCTGGGGCCGCGGGCTGCCGAAGGCCGGCACGATGGGCAAGATCGGCATCGGCGTGGCACGCAGCGATGCACGTCGGCTCTACGCCCTGATCGAGATGAAGGAACCGGCGCTCTACCGCTCGGATGACGGCGGCCGCAGCTGGCGTTCGGTGAACCGCGATCACGACCTGCTCGAGCGGCCGCAGTACTACACGCGCTTCGGCATCGCCCCCGACAATGCCGACAAGCTGTTCGTGGTGGGTGTGCGATTCGTGGGCACGCTGGATGGCGGCCTGACCAAGATGCCGAACGCGCCACGTGCCGGCGGTGACCTGCACGACATCTGGTGGGACCCGAGTGATCCCGAGCGCTTCATGGTGGGTGATGACGGTGGCGTGGGCATCACCATCGACGGCGGCCGCTCGTTCCAGCGCATCGCGCTCCCGAATGCGCAGATGTACCACGTGGCGGTGGACAACCAGATCCCGTACAACCTGTTCGGCAACCGGCAGGACGGCTACTCGTACGTCGGGCCGAGCAACTCGCGCGGCTCGCGCAGCATCGGCGTCTGGAGCCCGGTGGGTGGGTGCGAAAGCGGCTGGTCGATTCCCGACACGGTGGACAACCGCACCGTCTGGAGCGGCTGCTACGACGCGGGCCTCGAAACATTCGACCTGCAGACGCGCATGTCGCGCGCCGTGGAACCGTGGCCCGAGGCCGGCTACGGCGTGGCGCCGAAGGACCTGAAGTACCGCTTTCAGTGGACGTTCCCGATCCAGCTGTCGCCGCACGACCACAACACGGTCTACGTCGGCTCACAGGTGATCCATCGCACCACCAACGGTGGCCAGACCTGGACCATCATCTCGCCCGACCTCTCCACCAACGACAAGTCGAAGCAGGAATCATCGGGCGGGCTGGTGGTGGACAACCTGTTCGTCGAGAACGTGACGGTGCTGTTCTCGATCGCCGAATCACCGGTGCAGAAGGGCGTGATCTGGGCCGGCACGATGGACGGGCTGGTGCACGTCACGCGCGACGGTGGTGCGACGTGGACCAACCTCACGGCCAACGTGCCGGGACTGCCCAAGTGGAGCACCATCGCCAACATCGAGCCGAGCAGGTGGGATGCGGGCACGGCCTACATGTCGGTCGATGCGCACCTGATCAACGATCGCGATCCCTACATCTACCGCACCACCGACTTCGGAAAGACCTGGGTGCGGATCAGCGGTGACCTGCCGAAGAGTGTCTTCAGCTACGTGCACGTGGTGCGACAGGATCCCGTACGTCGCGGCATGCTGTACGCCGGCACCGAGAACGCGCTCTACGTGTCGCTGAACGACGGCGCCAACTGGATCGAGATCAATGGCACGCTGCCGCACGCGCCGGTGAGCTGGATCGAGATCCAGGGCCACTTCCACGACCTGGTGGTCTCCACCTACGGGCGCGGCTTCTACATCGCCGACGACATCTCGTACCTGCGCACGATGGCTGATTCGCTGGTGCCGAAGGCCGCGGCGCTGCTGCCGATGCGTGCCGCCTACCGCTTCCGCAAGGTGGCCACGCCGACAGGATCGCCGAACTCGCTGGTGAACGGCGAGGATCCCCCGCTGGCGGCCACGATCAACTACACCGTGTCGGTCATCGCCAGCGATTCCACCGCGCGGGACTCGGTGAACTTCCGCGTGTTCGATGCGCGCGGGACGCTGATCCGGAAGTTTCGCGCGCCGGCCGCCAAGCGCGGGCTCAATCGTGCGCTGTGGGACCTGCGCCACGACGGGCCGCGCAAGGCAAAGCTGCGGACCGCGCCGCCGGGCAACACCGCCGTGCGGGTGCTCGATTCGCGTCCGCTGGTGCCGTGGGACCTGGACCTGGTGGGTGGCCAGGTGGGGCCGCTGGTGGCGCCTGGCACCTACACCGTGGCGCTGCTGTGGAAGGGCGACACATTGCGGCAGACGGTCGACGTGCGCCGCGATCCCAACAGCCGCGGTACCGATGGCGACATCACCGCACAGGTCGCGCTGGCGCTGCGTATCCGCGACGCCCTCAACGAGACGGTAGCGTTGATCGACGAGTCGGAGTGGAACCGGCGCGGCTTCGAGCAGATGCGCACCATGTTGCGCGAGAAGGTGCGCGATGCGCGCGAGTACGGCGCCTCACCCGGCCGCGACCCATCGATCGCCGACGCCGAATCGTTCCTCAAGGAAATCGAGGCGGTGGAGAAGAAGGTGATCGAGATCGAGGGGCAGCTCTATGACATCGCCCTCACCGGCGCCCGCGAAGATGCGTTCCGCACGCCGAACCAGCTCTACGAGAAGCTGGCATCGGTGGGCAGCGACGTGGCGGCGTCCAGCTCCGACTTCCGCCCCACCGACCAGCACGTGGAGGTGTACGGCGTGCTGCGCACCCAGCTCGACACGCTGAAGCAGAAGTTCGCGACGCTGGTGGCCACCGACCTGAGTTCCTTCGCCGCCAAGGCGGCGAAGCTCGGCGTCACCATGCCGGTGGTGTTCGAGTAGGCGTCAGTTCGGCGGGATCCGCACCACGCGCCCGTCCGGCCGCACCACGCCATACGGCGCCATGACGTCCTCGCGGAGGTCCACCACGCGAGGCGCGGGCCCGCTGACGAAGCCGGGCAGCGGCAAGGCATAGCGATCCCAGCTCCGCGCATTGGTGACGTAGCCCATGTCGGTCATCGCACCCACCGTGACGCGCGAGAATCGTGTCGTGGCCCGCGCGAACGGTTCCATCAGTTCCATCATCATCACGCGCGGGTCCCAGTGGCCGCGATCGACGGCAATCGGCACCGTCTGGCCGCTGTAGGTGGTGCGATTCTCGAGCAGGTCGAACTCGGCTCGGGCCTGTGTGCCGACGAAGAAGTAGCTGGTGCCGGACTGCGTGACCAGCGCCGGTTGTCCGTCGGCGCGATACCACACGGTGCCGATGCCCAGCACGTGGCCGAGTTCATGCGCCGCGGTGTAGAACAACTCGTCGTCGGACAGCCGGTCGAGGATGTCGGAGTTGAATTCCATGATGCCGAGCATCGTGCGGCCGTCGGGCCGCAGCACGCAGGCCGTGGCGCGGGCGAGTGTGCCGCCGAAGCCGAGCGCTGGCACGCGCACGTAGACCACCACACCCGTCACCGATTCATTCAGGTCGGGGTTCGCACAGGCGTTGGCGCCGAGTTGCAATGGTGCGGCAGGCAGGTCCGCCTTGATCACCTGACGCCAGCGCTTGATGGCGCGGTCGATCGCGGTGCGTAGTCGGGGCGGGAGGGTGGCGGGGACACCCGCGGTGAGACCGGGCCGGATGGTGAGCGTGAAGTTGGACGCCGGCATCACGTCGATGGTGTCGATGCCAGCCACACCGCGCGCACCCGTGCGCACCACGATCGCGCCCGGTGCCGTTGCACGCACCTCCCGCACACCATCGATCACCCCGGGACCGCTGACCACCGAATAGACGAACTCCGCGTCCGGTACGACCTGCCCGAGGACATCGAACGCGGCCACGTTGAGCTGTGCACGGTCGCCGGGATCGAGCACGGTGGGCGTCGGCGCGAACGCGAACGACTGGATCCTGGCTGCCGTCACGCGTACCGCACGCGTCACGGTCCGGGTGCCGAGGCGCGCGCTGATCGACGCCACCCCGATCGTCACGGGCCGCAGCGTGATGCGACCATCGCCTGCCACCAGCTTGAGCACCGCCGTGTCGGACGACACCAGGCTGGCCGGGAGTTCATCGCGCGCCACGCCATCGCGGCGCACCTCGGCTCGGACCGTCTCCGCCGAATCACCGAGGCTCACCGAGTCGGGCGCTGCGATGGCCAACTGGATGTCGGTAGGCATGCCCACCGTCAACACCTGCTCCGAGCGCACCGTACCCGTCACCGCCGTGATCACCACCCGCCCGGTGTCGATGGCTTGCGCCACACCGTCGCTGATCGCGCGCACGGCAGGACCGCTGATGCTGATGGCCACCGCCGGCTGCACCAGCGGCAGGTCGCGACCGCCGCGATTCCGCGCAACGGCGGTGATGCGCAACGTGTCGCCGATCACTGGCGTCGAGGGCGCCGTGATGCGGATCGTGGACGGCACCTCGCCGCCATCGTCCACCTCGGTGCCGCCGCCACCGCAGCCGGCCAGGAGAAACGTGATCAGCCCGCAGCCGAGTGGCCACGGACTGAAGAGCGATGGGTACCTCAGCTGTTTTGAGCGCACTCGGCAACGATATCACGTCCGGACCGATTCGGTCAGGGGCAGCGGCAACGCACGTCGGGCCGGGAGTGGCACCTGCCCCCCCCGGCCCGACGCATCCCGTAACGGCGAAATACTTCGACGCCCAGATCTGGCAGAACGTTGAGTTGTCGGTGCCGACGATCTCGTTGCGGCCGGTGACGTACACCGCGTTCATCAGCGCCTTCGGGGCGTACTTGACGTCGGCGATGCTGATGCCGTCGGCGGCATCACGCTTGGTGACGAACACCTTGCCAAAGTGCGCGAGGCCGAACGAGTGGCCGGTCTCGTGCGCGATGATGGAGTAGAAGTCCACCGCGTTGGTGCCGCCGTGACCGGCCCAGTAGAACGACGTGTTGTAGTACACCTCATTGAGGCCGGTATCCTGGTTTCCGTCGCCATCGATGTCGGTCGGGTTGCCGTTCGCATCCACGAACACGAACGTGAACGACACGCCGAGGATGCCCGCACCATCCGCCCCTGCGAACGCCTGGAAGAACGAGAGCGGCTTCCAGCCGGCCTGCACGATGTCGGAGACCTGCGCATACGGTCGGCCGCCATCCGATCCCAGGAACAGGTTGTCGAGGATGTCGGGGTCCACGCCGGCCGGTACCGAGACACGCTCCACCGGTGCCGCCGAGCAGCTGCGGTCACGCCAGGCGGACATGCCTTCCTCGAGATAGGCATCGAACTCCGGCGCCGTCACCAGCCGCACACCCGACCCGTCGATGTTGCGCGTCACCGTGTTCGAGTTGCGTGGATCGAAGGCGTACGTGACACCGGCGCGTCCGGCGCGACGTGGATCACCCTTCACCCAGCGGTAGCCAGTGCCGCGCTGACGATCATCCGCAATCAGTGTCTGCGACGACCCGGACCAGGTGGCAGCATCGACCAGAAGCTCGGCCTTCAGCACACGCACTCCGGCGCCGGACAGCGCGAGGTTCCTGTTCATCTCCGCGAGGTAGGGACTGACGACCGCGACCTCGGTCTCGGTGGGCTGCGCGACCGCCTTGGCGCTCACCGGTGTTTCCGTGATCGCACTGTCGGTGGAGCAGCCGGCGAGCATCGCCGTCGCAGCGACAGCGGGGAGGAGTGATCGGAATTGCATGTGATGCTCCTGTGGTTCGGGGGGGGATGTAGCGTGCAGGTCACGCCCGCCGGCACGAGGCTGACGGCAGCCGAGAATGCGGCGGCGCGATGACGCAACATCGTACCAAGGGGCACGTTGCGACGACAGTTTCCCGGGCTCGACGCCATGCGAGCTCATGCATAACAGCAATGCGTGCGATCTGTATCAGCGCTGCAGTAGGCGCTGCCAGTACCCCACGTCGATCCAGCGCCCGAATTTGAAGCCCACCGCCTCGAAGTGCGCGACCTTTCGCATGCCGAGTTTCTCGTGCAGTGCCACGCTCGCCTCGTTGGGGAGCGCGATGCCCCCCATCACGGCGTGCGCCCCCCACGTCTCGAGCCGCGCGAACAGTGCGTGATAGAGCGCACTGCCAAGGCCATGCCCCGCCTGATCGGGTGCCAGATACACGGTGGATTCGACTGAGTATCGATACCCGGAGCGCTCCTTCCAGCGCGTCGCGCACGCATAGCCCACCATCACGCCGCCACGTTCTGCGACCAGATACGGCAACCGGGTGTCGATGACGGCGTGCATGCGTCGTGCGAACTCCGTGGCGCTGACGGGAGCCTCCTCGAATGTCACGATCGTGTGATCCACGAAGTGGTTGTAGATCGCCACCAGGGCGGTCGCATCATCCGGTGTCGCATCCCGGATGACGCAGGCATCGTCGGCACGCTGTGACATGGCTGCTCGTGGACGGAGGGTGAAGGCGTGCGTCGGACCGGTGGACCGGTCCGGGTGGCGCGACCGCTGACTCAGCGGCGCAGTGTGGACTCGGTCAGCAACACCACGGCGTAGCGCGCCGCCTCACGCGTGGGATTGTGGAACAGGATCGGGCGGTCGAGTTGCATGACGAGACAGTCGCCGTCACGCAGGTGATGCTTATCCGTGCCCACCGTGACCTCCATCGCACCCTCGAGGATCCAGACCTGCTGCGAGACGCGAATGTCGCGCAGGCCGATGTCGAACGCGACCCGCGCACCGGCCGGGAAGTGCACGTCCACGATCTGCACCGGCTGCACCATGTCGGGCGGCGACACGTTGCGCCGACGGTATCCGGAATCCGGGTCCTGCCATTCGGCCTGCTCCTCCCGTCGTGACACCGGCGACGGTGGCCCGTCGACGCTGGTGGCCGGCGCGTCGAAGAGCGACGCCAGCGTGACGCCGAGGCCGGCGGCGAGCTTCTCCAGCACCACCGCCGTCGGGCTGCTTTCCCCACGTTCGATGAGCGAGATCATCGACCGGCTCACGGCGCATCGCGACGCGAGCAGTTCCAGCGGAATGCCCTGATTGGTGCGGAGCGCCCGCACGCGGGCAGCAATCCGCTGGTTGAGGTCGAGGCTTGTGTCTGTCATCATGGACGCAACATCCAATATGCTGGATGTCATGTCAAGGCGGCCGCCCGCGTAGACTGTGCCGTCCCCAACCGCCGCCATGCCGCGTTCGCTCCTCCCCTGTCTCGCGCTCTGCGCCAGCGCCGCCCTCCCGCTCACCGCCCAACGCGTCACGGTGGCGTCACTCGAGGCGCGGATGCTTCCCGCCGCCGACACCACCGTCACGCTGCGCGCCGGCGAGAAGGATCTGGTCGCAGAACTCCGCGTGCCGACCGGGAACGGGCCGCACCCGGTGGCGATCGTCATCCACGGCGGTTGCTGGGTGACCCGATTTGCCGACGCGCGCTACATGAAGCCGCTGGCCGAAGGACTGCGGCAGGACGGCTTCGCGACGTGGACGATTTCGTATCGTCGCGCCGATGAACCGGGCGGCGGCTGGCCGGGCACCTTCCTCGACGTAGCCGCGATGACTGCGGTGCTCCGCGACCTCGCGCCGCGACACCACCTCGACCTCACGCGCGTGATCGCCAGCGGACACTCGGCCGGCGCGCATCTCGCGCTCTGGCTGGCCGCGCAACCGAAGCTGCCCGCCGCCAGCGGCGTCCAGGCGGCGCGCACGGCGGTGCCGATTGCCGCGGTGGTGGCGCTGGATGGTCCGGGCGACCTGGTGGGCGCCAACGCCGGCGCCAGTCGCATCTGCGGCGGCAACATCCTCGAGCAACTGCTCGCCAGCACGCCGGCCGAGCAACCGGAACGGTGGAAGCTGGCGTCACCGACCGAGTGGCTGCCGCTGCGTGTGCCGCAGGCGATGGTGCGCGGCAGCTTCGACGTGCGATTGGTGAGCTTCGGATCCGAGCCCGGGTCGATGCCCGTGCACGCACGTCGCGCACAGGCCGCCGGCGACAATGCGTGGGTGGTGATGGCCGATTCCACCAGTCACTTCTCGTTGCTCGACCCGCAGCACGCGGCGTATGTGATCGTGCGACAGGCGTACCGCGATGCGCTGGCGGCGATCAGGCCACGGCGGCGCTGAATCCCGGGCGCACGGTTTCGCGTCAGGGATCGGGAGGGTCACCGTCGCGCTTACCGGAATCACCGATGCGAGAGTGTGTGCTGGCGCAGTGGATGTGGAGGGTCTGCGTGATGGTGTGCGTGATCACCCTCGCCGCGACGCGTGCGGAGACGCAGCGGCCAGCGACCGGCGCACCGCGGGGCACCGCCTCGATCGCGGAGGCCGACGACCTGCGCGGCGCGTGGCGAATGCGCGACGGCGGACTGGTGGCGCTGCATCGCGTCGACGGCAGCGATTCTGGTTGGCGCTTCGTGGACTTCAGGAACGGCGCCAGTCATCGCCTGTATCCGGACGCCGAGGGCCGCTACACCTCATCCGATGCGTGGACCGGCGCCACGCCCGTCCGGCACCGCTACGTGGTGCGACGACGCGCGACGCTGCCGTCGACGCTGACCATCACGTCGATGGGTGCTCCAACACGCGTCGGCAAGCTGGTGCCGGTGCGCGAGGACACCGCCACGTTCATGAGCGACGGCGTGCCGCTGTTCGGCAAGCTGGTTCGGCCCGCCGGTCCCGGGCCGTGGCCGGTGGTGGTGTTCGTGCATGGATCCGAGCGCTCGTCGGCGGTGGACCAGCGGTACGAGCCGTACCTGCTCGCGGCGCACGGCATCGCGATGTTCGTGTACGACAAGCGCGGCAGCGGACGATCGAAGGGCGCCGACACACAGCGCTTCAGCGTGCTGGCCGGCGACGTGGTGGCCGCGGCGCGATGGCTGCGCACGCAGCCGGGCATCGACACCACACACATGGGTCTCGCCGGCTTCAGCCAGGGGGGCTGGGTGGCACCACTGGCCGCCTCACGTGACGCGGGCATTCACTTCGTGCTGGTCGGCTACGGCATGACGATGTCGGTGGCTGACGAGGACCGTATCGAGTCGCCGATGAAATTGCGCGAGATGGGCTTCGGCGACGGCGACATCCGCGAGTTCGAGGACCTCAACGCCGCCCTGCATCGCACCGCCGCGCAACGGTTCACACCCGGGTGGGTCGAGGTCGAGGCCAAGCTGGCACTCTATCGCGACCGGCGCTGGCTGGCCGCAGTGCGCGGGATGGAGACGTGGGCGGGCACGATGCTGGCGATGGGCATGGACCAGGCGAAAGTGGCGATACCGGCCGCCTTCTCCACCTACTTCGAGCCATTCTATGATCCGCTGCCGACGCTCGAGGCGCTCGACATCCCGATGTTCTGGCTGCTGGCCGCCGATGACCTCGAGGCGCCCCCGGCGCGGACGATTGCAGACCTCACGCAGCTTCGCGCACACGGCAAGCGGATCGAGTTCCGTATCTTCCCGAACACGGACCATGGCATCACCGAATACACCGCGTCAGCTGGAGCGCGGCGGGAGCGCACACGGTACGCGCCCACGTATTTCCCCGCGATGATCGCCTGGCTCACCACGCAGGCGCGACGCCCCCGCTGAGCCGGCCTGCGTCAGCGGCGCGCCGCCTCCGGGAGCACCGGCAGCGTGAGGTGCGACGGGTACCGCGTAGAGAACCACACGCGGTGTTCCTGCGCCGTGAAATCTCCGGCCGCGGCGTCAAAGATGTTGGGCAGGAAACGCTGCGGATTGCGGTCGTAGAGCGGGAACCAGCTGCTCTGCACCTGCACCATCAGGCGATGCCCCTTCCGAATGCGATACAGCTGCTGGTGCAGGTCCACCGTGAATGGCGTCACCACGCCTACTGGAATCGGCGTGGCGCGGTCGAATCCACGCCAGTAGCGACCGCGCATGATGCCGGCGTTGATCATCAGCTGGTAGCCGCGCATCCGCTCGTCACCGGACGAGTCGGGCCAGACGTCGATCAGCTTCACCGCCCAGTCCGCGTCGGTGCCGGTGGTGGAGGCGAAGAGATGCGCCACGACGTCGCCCGCGATGGTGACATCATCCGAGAGGGGCGCCGACGTCCATCGCCGCACATCGCTGCGTGCACCGAGGAATCGCTGGTCCTGCACCAGCCAGGTGGAGGCACCACTGCCATCATCCGGACGTGGCACGTTGGGCACGGGATTGGCGGGATCCGCACGCCAGGCATCGAAGAAGCGGCTGCTGTCGCCTGACGCGTGCGCGCGCGGCGGGGCGAATGCGAGCACGCCGTCGGGCTGGAGATACGCGCGCCGCGGGCGCGCCTCGCGCACCGGCCAGCTGCCGAAGGTGCGCCAGGTATTGCTGCCGCCCTCGAAGGCCCAGACTTCCGGGAAGTCGGCGCGCCCACCTCCATGCAGGTAGTGTGCGAACCACGGCCGCTGGATGCGCTGCCGGAAAAAATCGGCGGTCGCGCTGCCGAATCGGAGCGCACCGAGGCTGTCACCTCCGGGCCGGATCCACATGTTGTGCGACCATGGGCCGAGCACCAGCCGGTTCCAGCGCTGCGGATCGGCGCGCTCCGCACTGCGATAGCCCAATGGCGCACCGAGGATGTCTTCCTCATCGTAGAACCCGCCCACGAACAGCATCGGGACCGCGGCGCGACGCAGCACCCGAGGCAGTGCGATGCCCTCCCAGTACGCATCGTACGCCGGGTGTTCACGAAACGCGCGCCACGAGGGTTGCTCCGACACGCCGGTGATGCGCGCGATGCTGTCCAGCGTCTGGAGCCGGAGATAGAAGTCGAACTGATCGGCGTCGGGCACCTCGAAGCCCGTACCGCGTTCCACGAACGCGGCGTAAAGCGCGCCCTGCGTCTGCCGAAATGCACCCTGCTGGAAAAAGTCGTCACCCAGCCAGGTGTCGGCCATCGGCGCCTGCGGCGAGATCGCCTTCAGCGCCGGATGTGGTGCCACGCCCGCCACCGCCGCCAGCCATCCACGATACGAGGTGCCGAGCATGCCGACCTTACCGCTGTTGTTCGGCAGGTGCTTCACCAGCCAGTCCACGGTATCCCACGCATCCGTCGCTTCGTTCGTGCCGGGCGCGTTGCGCGGATCATCGGGGGCGCGCATGGTCACGAATTTGCCACCCGACCCACCGCGTCCGCGGATGTCCGCCACCACGAAGAGGTAGCCATCCTCCGCGAGTTCGCGGAACTGCAACGGCAACGATACGCCGCGGATTTCGCGCGCCGCGCCAAAGGGCGTGCGCACCAGCAGGATCGGCAACGGGCGTGTTCGCGCGACCGGCACCAGCGCGACGGCGGTCAACCTCGTGCCGTCGCGCATTGGAATCACCAGCTCCTGCCGCCGGTACTCCGTGGTGGGCTGCGCCGCCGTCGGCAACGCGCCCAGCATCGTCACCAGCCACAGGCCAGCCCACCGCATCACACGGCGGGACGCTTGGTGTGGATGTCGGTGTTCTTCTGGAACTGGTGCGCCACCGACAGGATCTTGTCGTCGTTGTAGAGCGCGCCCACGATCACCCCGCAGATCGGCTGCGGCTTGAGCACCGGAGGTGGCGGTGCATCCGCTGGACGTTGTCCCCCGCCCTGCTGTGCCGGCACATCGAACTTGTATGGCAACACCACACAGGGGTGTCCGGTCTGCGCATTCGGGGCCACGTCCACCAGCGGGGCACCGATGAACATGTCGAGATCCTTCATGAACTCGCCCCACGCCGACACCAGCATGTAGCGGCGGCGCTGGTTCTGCATGAAGTCGAAGGCGCGCACGGTGCGACCGGCCACGAAGCGAGGATTCCAGTCGGCCGGTGCCATCGGATTGGCAGGCGTCGCGGGAGGTGTTGCCGGCGGCGTCGGAGTGGTGCCCGGACGCGGTGGCTCCGGCAGTGCGTTGAGATCGAGGCCGATCTCCTTCGCCTTGCGCTGCACGTACGAGTCGAAGGCGGCGGCATACTCCACGTTCAGGCCACCGCCCGCCATGCCCGCCACCGTGGGTCGCGCGCCGATGACCTTGGGCACCATGCCAAGCTGCTTCAGCTTATCCACCAACTCCGGCGGCGCATTCGGGTCCACGCCGATGCGCAGCGCGGCGAGCGACTGGTTGCGATCGAACTGGAACGGCGTGGTGATGGTGGACGGATCCTTCTCGTCCACGCCGTGGATCACGTTGAAGACCATCGCGCAGTCTTCCACCGTCCGGCACATCGGTCCCACGCGGTCCTGCGACCAGGCCAGCACCATGCCGCCCTGGCGGCTCACGCGACCGAACGTGGGTCGCAGCGCGGTGATGCCGTTGCGCACCGCCGGCGACACGATCGACCCCTGTGTCTCGGTGCCGATCGAGAACGCCACGCAGCCCGCCGCCGTCGCCGAACCGGGGCCCGCCGACGAGCCGCTCGACCCCTGCACCAAGTTCCACGGATTGTTGGTGCGCCCACGGAACCACTGGTCGTTCTGTGCGAAAAGCCCCGTCGCCAGCTTGGCGATCAGCACCGCACCCGCCTCGCGCAGGCGCACCACCACTTCCGCATCATCATCGATAATGCGGTCCTTGAAATCCGGCGCACCCCACGTCGTCGGCACACCCTTGGTGTTGAACAGGTCCTTCACACCGTACGGCAGCCCATGCAGCGGGCTGCGGTACTTGCCGGCCTTCAACTCGGCGTCGGCCTGCGCCGCCTCGCGCCGCGCCGAGTCCTCCATGATCGTCACCGCGCAGAGCAACGTCGGGTTGAGGCGCTTGATGCGCTCGAGGTAGATCTCGGTCAGCGCCACCGAGGTGATCTTGCGCTCGCGAATCATCGCCGACAGCCGGTGTGCGGGCAGGAAGGCGATGTCCTCGGGGTTGGTGGGCACACTGCCGGTGAACCTGGGCACGGTGAACACGGCGCGATCGAAGGCGGCACGCCCTCGCTCACGGGCCAGCTTCTCCAGCAGCGCCCCGGTGCCACCGGGATATGGCATGAACTGCAGCGCTGGTGCCTCACCGTTGCCGAGTGTCGCGATAACCTGTTGCATCGCAGCGGGCCCGATCGATCGCGACACGCCGCCGACCGCCAGCGCGCGCTGTGCCTGCGCCGCACTGGCGCCGAAGGTGCTCGCGGCTGCGGTGACCAGCGAGTAGAACATGAACTCGCGCCGGCCGATGCCGGTGGCTTCCTCGTCATGTCCGGCGGCTGCGAGGTCGAGGTGCAGCTGGTCGAGCAGTTCTTCCGGCGTAGGCAACGCGTGCTCCAAAGATGAGAGTCCAGTGCGGGTCACTACTGCACGTTCGCCCTGATGCGTCGACGCGGCAAGGTCGGGACGACGATCGCAGATCAGCGCGCGCTAACGCAGCTCAGGGCACCGGTGCCGCTGCCGTCTTCGCCATCGTCATGATCGCCGCCAGGATCTCGACACCTTCGAACAGGTTGCGCAGCCGGATGTTTTCGTTCGGGCCGTGCTGGTTGTTGTCGTGGTTCACCAGCGACACACCTACTGTGGGCAACCTGAGCGTTTCGCTGAACTCGGCGAACGGCATGCTCCCGCCCAGCGTCGGCAACTGCACCGGTGCCACACCATTGCGAGTCAGTGCCGCGGCAACGCCGCGGGCCAGCGGCATGTCCATCGACACTCGTGCGGCAGCGGTACCACGCCCGCGATCGATGCGCGCCAGCAGCGGATGCGCCAGCCGCTCGGCGTCGGTCGGGACGCGATCGATGACCACCGTGTAACCCTGCTTCCGCACATGCGCGATCACCAGGTCCACCTGCCTCACCGGGTCGATGCCCTGCACGAGGCGCATCGCCAGTCGCGCGGTGGCGTAGGCGGGGATGGCGGTGCGTGCCGGTGCCTTGGTGCCGCCGCCGGCATCCATCGCCAGCACATTCAGCGTCGGTTCGTTCAACTTCTCCTCGAGGCGCGTGTCGCGGCGCTCGGCCTGCGCGATCCCGAAGTCCTTCGCCAGCATCGACTCGACATCGGGCATCGCGACCAGTGCGCGGCGCTCGGTGGGCGTGAGCGGCGTCACGCTGTCGTAGAAACCATCGATCATCACGCGACCGTCGTCATCCTTCATGCTGGCCAGCAACCGCCCCAGGCGTATCGATGGATCGGGGGCCCAGTTGCCGTAGTTGCCGCTGTGCAGGTCCATGCGGGCCGTGAACACCGTGAGCGTCAGTCCGGCGCCACCGCGCACGCCGTAATACATCGTCGGACGAGTGCTCGGGTGCCGCGGACCGTCGAGCGTGATCACGAGGTCGGCGGCCAGCGCGGTGCCCTGCTCCGCGACGTACCGGATGAAGTTCGCCGACCCAGCCTCCTCCTGCCCGTCGAGCACCACCTTCAGGTTCCATTCCGGACCGCGCCCGGTCGCCTTCAGCGCATCCACCGCGTTGAGCAGGGCCACGATCGGCCCCTTGTCATCAGACGCCGAGCGACCGAACACGCGCCATTCGGGGTCGAACTTCGTCTCGGCGGTGATGGGCACGGGGCCGTTGCCACCGATCAGGCACGGCGCGAACGGTCCACACGACGTCCACTCCTTGGCATCCACCGGCTGGCCGTCGTAGTGGATGTAGAAGGTCAGCGTGCCCTTGGGCCGTGCCGCCGGCAGCGTGGCGAGGATCACCGGGGCCCCGGCACCGCTGCTCGTCGTGACGGCGAAGCCGCGCCGCTGAAACAGCTGCGTCAACAGCGCGGCGTTGGCACGCATGTCGGGCTCGTTGCGCGCCACGTTCGGCACCGCCACCAGCGCGATCAACTCCTCGACGATCTGTCGCTCGTGTGCGGCGCGCCAGGTGGCGATCGCGGCGGGCGTCGCCTGGCCGCGCACCGGCGGGGCAGCGAAGAGCGCCGTGAGGATCGCGAGGCTGAAGAACGACCGGCGACGGGGAGTGACGGGCATGGTGCGGTTCCGGTGCGGAGTGGCGGCGGCGGGCGCGACCGCGCCCCACAGCCGGGTCGATGCGGCGACGTGAAGCAACACCGGCGCCACGACCCGGGCGCCAATATCGCGCCGGTCACCGCGGTGCGACACCGGAACGCATCCAGTCACGTACTCCAAGGCGAACAGAGGAGGCCGACCGGCGCCACCCGATGACACCTGCCGGCACCATCGGTGGTATCAGGCGTTCCCCTCGGGACCGGACGATCCGGTAGATTTCCCACTGTCCGGCGGCCGGCTCACGGGGCGCCTGACTCACCCCTTCGATCGCATCGCCGCATGACCGTCCTCCGTCTTCCCGCACTCGCGCTGGCCTCGGCACTGCTCCTTGGCGCCTGTGGTGGTGCCGCCCGCGCCCCGCGCGAGGTGTTCGTGATGGGCCAGGCCGGTGCGACGGCGCGCGCCAGGGCCGATTCGCTGCGCTATCCGTACACGAAGTCGGACATCGACTTCATGAGCGGCATGATCCACCATCATGCCCAGGCCATCCTGATCTCACGCTGGGCCCCGACGCACGGCGCGTCGCCAGCGGTGCAGCGGCTCACGGCGCGCATCATCAATGCGCAGACCGACGAGATCAACCTGATGCAGCACTGGCTGCGCGACCGCAACCAGGATCCGATGACGGTGGACTCGAACGGCACCGTCCGGATGGGTGCGATGGCACCGGCGGCGACCGGCGAGCACGCCGGCCACGACATGGGGCATGACATGGCCGGCATGGCGAACATGCCGGGGATGCTCACCGATGCCCAGCTGAAGGAGCTGGATGCCGCGCGCGGTGCGCAGTTCGACAAGCTGTTCCTGATCTACATGATGCAGCACCACCGCGGTGCCGTCTCGATGGTGCGCAACCTTTTCGGCTCCCAGGGTGCCGGACAGGACGAGACGGTCTTCAAGTTCGCCGCCGACGTCGAGGTGGATCAGTCCACCGAGATCAAGCGGATGCTCACGATGCTGCTGGAAATGGGGGAAGTTCCCCCACCGATGTGAAGCTGTCGTACGCTGTCTTCTGTTGCACTCGTTTCATCAACCCAGAGGCTCCCTGATGTTCCTGTCCTCCCGATATCGATCCGGCGTCGTTGGCGTCCGCGTCGGTCCGCTCGCGGCCGCCGCTGCACTCGCCGGGCTCACCGCCTGTGCCAGCGCAAGCCCCAAGCCGAACACCGATCCGCAGCCGACGGCCAGTGCCGACTGGTCCAAGGATCCGCGCAACAACATGCGTGCGGGCCTCTTCGATGCGCAGGAGAACATCTCCAACCTGCGCGTCACCGCGAAGGCCGTGTCGCCGCCGGGCTTCCTCGGCATCACCAACTCCGACCTCGCCTTCACCGGCAAGTACGCGATCCAGGGCAACTACAACGGCCCCGTGATCTGGGACATCTCGGATCCGGCCAAGCCGGTGCTGGTCACGGCCTACAGCTGCCCCGCGTCGCAGAACGACATCTCGGTATACCGCAACCTGATGTTCATGTCGGCCGAGGCCAACAACGGCCGCACCGACTGCCTGCCGGGCGGTGTGCCGGACACGGTCAGCGCGATCCGCATGCGCGGCGTGCGCATTTTCGACATCAGCGACATCAAGACGCCGAAGCTGATCGCCAACGTGCAGACCTGCCGTGGTTCGCACACGCACACGGTGCTCGAAGATCCGAAGGACAAGGCCAACGTCTACATCTACGTCTCCGGTTCGTCGGGCATCCGCTCGCCGAACGAGCTGGCGGGCTGCGCCGGCAACGTGGCCAGCGATGACCCGAACTCGTCGCGCCTGCGCATCGAGATCATCAAGGTGCCGCTCAGCGATCCGTCGAAGGCCAGCGTGGTCGGCCGGGCGAATATCTTTGCCGGCCTGACCGAGAACCCGCGTCACGGCCCGTCGGATGCCGACAAGGCTGCCGCCGACATCCAGATCGCAGCGGCCAAGGCACGCGGCAACTTCATCGCCCGCAATCCGCAGTCGGGCATGGAGATGGTCGTCCCGCCGCAGCTGGTGCGACCGCTGCTGGACAGCATCGTGAAGGCCGGTGGACGTACCACCGCGACGTCGGCCGACACGGCCGCAGCCCGCACGGCCGTGCAGGGCGCCGTGAATCGCCTGTTCGCCGCCGCACCTGGCGGAAACTCGGGCGCCGTGTCCGAGCGCTCGCAGTGCCACGACATCACCGTCTACCCGGCCCTCGGCCTGGCCGGTGGCGCCTGTGAAGGGCACGGCCTGCTGCTGGACATCAGCGATCCGGTCAACCCGCGTCGCCTGGATGCCGCAGCCGACTCGAACTTCGCCTACTGGCACTCGGCCACGTTCAACAACGATGGCACCAAGCTGCTGTTCAGCGACGAGTGGGGTGGCGGTGGCGCGCCGAAGTGCCGCGCCGGCGACAAGCCGGAGTGGGGTGCGAACGCGATCTTCACGATCGAGAATCGCAAGCTCAAGTTCCAGAGCTACTACAAGATCCCGAGCTTCCAGTCGGCGAACGAGAATTGCGTGGCGCACAACGGCTCGCTGATCCCGATCCCGGGTCGTGACGTGATGGTGCAGTCGTGGTACCAGGGCGGTATCTCGGTGTTCGACTGGACGGACCCGGCCAAGCCGATGGAGATCGCCTCGTTCGACCGCGGGCCGGTGGACTCCACCCGCATGGTGATGGGTGGCTCGTGGTCGGTGTACTGGTACAACGGCAAGATCGTGAGCAGCGAGATCGCGCGCGGTCTGGACGTGGCCGAGATGGTGCCGAGCCAGTACGTGTCGCAGAACGAGATCGACGCCGCCAAGACCGTGCAGTGGGCGTACCTGAACGCGCAGGGTCAGCCGAAGATCGAGTGGCCGCCCAGCTTCGCGCTGGCACGTGCGTTCACGGACCAGATGGAGCGCAAGGGCTGCTTCAACACGGCCCGTATCGCGTCCATCCGTGCGTCGCTGAGCGCGGCCGAGAAGGCGTCGGCGGCCGAGCGCGGGACCACGCTGTCGCAGCTGGCCGGGTCACTCGAAGCCGAGACGCGCGGCGGGTGTGACGACAAGAAGGCGCAGATGCTGCGCAAGGCCGTGCAGGACCTGCAGACGACGATGTTGTAAGCGCGACCGTCCGCAAGACTGAAGGGCCGCCGGACCCACGCATCGTGAGTGATGCGGGTCCGGCGGCCCTTTTGCTTTGGCGCCGAATGAGTGCGGACGGAGTCAGTCGGACTCAGTCGAAAAGTGCGGTGATGTCGAGGTCGAGTCCGGGGAACAGCGGGCTACCTTCGAAGTGCTCGCTCACGTGAAAGGTCGTGACTTGCCCATGGTCGTGGACCGTCAGCGTCCGTCGCCGCGGATCAGCGATCCAGACATGTTTGCAGCCGGCATCTGCCCAGTCGCTCAGCTTCTTCGTGAGGTAGCCTGCACGGTCGGACCGTGATCGCACCTCGACCGCAAGTTCGGGGGCAATGTTGGCCCAGCAGGCGGGGTCAGTGGGCCAGTGCTCATCGAGGATGAAGGCCAGGTCCGGCGCGCGAACGGTGTCTGGCATGCGGCGGATCCAGAAACCGGAGTCGTTGCTGACCAACCTGCCGCGATCTCGTGGCGCACCTCGCGCGCTACGATCCTTTCGGAGATAAAGACCAAGCTCGAACGCGATGCGGATGGTCACCGAGCCATGACCGAGAAATGGCGGTTGCCTCACGATCAGGCGGCCGTTGCGCAGTTCCGTCCGTGCGTGTGGGTACGGATCGTTTTTCATCAACTCCTGCGCGGTCATCAGCCGATTCGGATCTGCGGCGTACGCATGCGCGCCGCGACGCGAGCGTGTCGACATTGGTGGGCTCCTCTGGATGCCGGTGATGCTCCCAGCATACAACGCCACCCCGGCGCCAGCGTCACCATTTTCACGCCGCCGGCGGAGGTGGGCACGAGTGCCGGAGGCTATCATTCGGCAGCCCTCACCCCCACCACCCCGCCCATGCAGAAGCGCGACTTCCTCCGCTCCCACGGTGCCACCACCGTAGCCGCCCTCCTCGGTGACCGGCTCTGGGCGCAGTACCGGCCCCTGCCCCCCGCCACGCTGGCTGGTGCGGAAGACTTCTGGGTGGCCCTGCGTGCGAAGTACCGGCTCAAGCCCGACTACATCAATCTCGAGCACGGCTATTACTCCATGCAGTCCACCGACGTGCTCGAGGCGTTCATCGCCAACGTGCGCGAGGTGAACTACCAGGCGTCGTATTACATGCGCACGGTGCAGACACCGAACAAGGATGCGGCGCGTACGAAGCTTGCCGCCATGGCCGGCGTCGGTGTGGACGAACTGATCATCACCCGCAACACGACCGAGTCGCTTGACACCGTGATCGCCGGCTACGACTGGAAGCCGGGCGACGAAGCGGTGATGGCGGTGCAGGACTACGGCGCGATGCTGGACCAGTTCGCGCTGCAGGCACGGCGTTACGACATGGTCAACCGCATGGTGTCGCTGCCGAACGACCCAGGCTCGGACGATGCACTCGTGCAACTCTACGCCAACGCCATCACGCCCAGAACCCGCCTGCTGCTGCTCAGCCACCTGGTGAACATCACCGGCCAGATCCTGCCGGTGCGAAAGATCGCCGACATGGCGCATGCGAAAGGTGTGGCCGTGGCGGTGGACGGTGCGCATGCCTTCGCGCATCTCGACTTCAAGGTCCCCGAACTCGGCGCCGACTATTACGCCGCCAGCCTGCACAAGTGGCTCGGGGTGCCGCTCGGCGCCGGCATCCTGTACGTGAAGCGCGAACGCATCGCCGCGCTCTGGCCGTTGTTCGGTGAGCAGGGCCTGCCCGACACCGACATCCGCAAGCTCAATCACACCGGCACACATCCGGTGCACACCGACCTCGCCATCCAGCACGCGATCGCATTTCACGAGAGCATCGGTGTGCAGCGCAAGGAAGCGCGACTGCGTTTCCTGCAGCAGTACTGGACCACGAAAGTGCGCGGGATCCGCAACGTGGTGGTGAACACACCGGTGGACCCACTGCGTTCGGCGGGCATCGCCAACGTGGGTATCAGCGGCATGAAGCCGAGCGAGCTGGCGCGCACGCTGCTGGATCGGTACAAGATCTGGACGGTGGCCATCGATCGAGAGAATGTGAAGGGCGCACGGATCACGCCGCACCTCTTCACCACCACGGCTGAACTCGACGTGCTGGTGCGTGCGCTGACCGAGCTGGCGGCGGCGTAGGATGCTTCGCAGTCACGTGGTACCATACCGGGCTGATCGGCCGTCGCACGCACGTCGGGAAAACCGGAAATCGATGTAGGGCGAATGCCGATTGCTCCGGCTTTTCACCGGACGCATCGTGTCGCACCTGACACGGCGCGAGTGGGGCCGGGCTCGTCGCGCCGCGGTACGATCTTCCCGTAGTCCGGCGCAATGGAGCTGACAGATGTCCGACGTGCGCATCAAGCGGCAGGCCGACGGCGAGCGCAGCCTGCCCGTCTTCCAGGAAGTTGATCGCCGGCTGGATGCCGTGCGCCAGCGGGCGTACGACCTCTTCGCGAAGCGCGGACGCAGCGGTGGGAACGACCTCGGTGACTGGGTCACCGCCGAGCGTGAGGTGCTGGGCTTCGCCCTCGGTGAGCTGAAGGATCGCGAGGGCGAGTACGAAGTGGACCTCGCGTTGCCGGGCTTCGGCGCCGAAGACGTGGAGCTCACCGCCACGCCGAACGAGTTGATCATCCACGCCGAAAGCAGCAGCAGGCGGAAGGGCGCGGACGACACCATGGTGTGGAGCGAGTTCGGATCGAGCGAGGTCTATCGACGCTTCGCCCTGCCGACATCGATCGAGGCGGACCGCATTTCGGCGGAGTTGACGAACGGCGTACTGCACGTGCATGCACCGAAGTCCGCGGTCATCCCGCCTGCACCGTCCGCCACCGCGGCCACCGTGGCAGCGGGCACGACAAACCGTGAGACGAAAGAAATGCGGGCCTGACGATCACCGCATCCGGCGCGACGTGCTCACGGCATCGTCGCGTCGGGCGTCGTGACGACCGCGTCCGTCAACGGGGCAGCACCACCAGTCCGAGCGGCACGCGGCGCCAACCGGGCCATCGCTGCATCGTCCCGCGTGCCTCGCGTAGCTGCAGTTGCGCGCTGATGCCGCCATCGAGCATCACGGCCCGCGCGGCACCGAGCGCGCCCATGAGTGCCGCCATCTCCGGCGTGGTCAGTCCGAACGGCACCGCGCCCAACGTCGGCCCGAACACATCGAAGCGAGTCATCACCAGCAACACCGTGCCGTCTCGCTGCACGCCGATCGCGAGGCGTGCGTCACGGTGCGTGAGGTCCACGCCGCTCCCGCCCTCGCGGAGCGGCATCGGCACCACGCCATCCGCTTCCAGTAGCGTGGGGAAACTCTGGAAGGCATACGACACGCCGCGCAGGCGCACAGGATCGGCAAGTGCGACTGGCGGCAGCAAACGCACCAACCCACTGGAGTCGAAGACCACTGCAGTAGACAGCGGCCCGTTGCCTGGGGCACGCCACTCGGTACCCGCGAGCACGACCCACCCCCACGGTAGCGTGCCGAGGATCGTGGCATCGAACTGGCCGGCATTCACCGCCAGCATCGTGTGTGGTGCGGCGGCATCGATGGTCCAGCGGGCCGAGCGCATCGTCGCGCCGTTGGGGTCGCGCCGTCGCCTGAATGCGGTGTCGAGTGCGAAGCGCACCTGCGTGGGCTGGATACGTACGATGATGGCGCGTGTGCGCCATGCCTCGCCATCGCCACGGAGCGGCAACTCCGTCCACTCGATGCCGCGACTTCCCGCATGCCACCGCAGCGCCGCCAGCAGTGCGCCGTCTGGTGCAGACCAATGTGTGGGTGCGGCGGAGTCGGGGCGCCACAACCCCCGCCACGCGTCACCGGCGGCAATGGCAAGCGGCGCCCGCTGGGCGCCGCCTGTGCTCGCACATCCGACGATCGCCGCCAGCAGCATCCGGCGGCGAAACGCGACCCTCATTCCGAGTTCGCGAACGCCTTCCTCAGAACACCGCGGCGCGCGAGCAGCAGGTCGTATTCGGCCTTCGTGAACGTGCGGGTGATCGGCGCGCTGTCCTGCACGCCGTTGAGCCACGACTGGACGCGCTCCCACACCATGCGGGCCTGCACGTCGGTCATGCCCACCTCACTCCCTTTCACGCCACCGCTGGTCGAGACCAAGGCATTGGCGTCGGCCTGCAGCTGGTTGGCGTGCTTGCCGAGTGAATCGGCGAGGACCACGCTGCGAGGCTTCTGCGGGCGCGCCCCACATTTCGCGACCGCCTTGCGGTCGATCGTGGCGCTGTCCGACACCATACCCATCAGCGCCTGCATGCGCTCGGTGGCGCGGCGCACGCCGGCGGTGTCGCCGGCCTGCTGGGCGGTGGCCACGGCGGTCATCCCCGCCTGCAACTGCTTCACCTTCGGATCGTTCATTGACCCCACAGGATCACGCTGCATGCGCTGGGAGATCTGCGTCATCTGCGCCTCGCTCTCAGCCTCGAGAGCCTCGACCACGTCGTTGCGACAATCACGATAGCGATCGGCGCTACGTTCGTACGCCTGGCGCTCCGTCGGATTCTCGGCGCGCTCGGCCGCTTCGCGCGCGCCGCTGATCTGCGTCTGCATGGCGTCGTAGCGCTGCCGATTCTGTGCCCGCGTTCCCTTCAGCTTCTCCATCGCCGCCACGTAGCGATCGAGGCGCTCGGCGGTGAGTTCGAGCGTGGTGCCGTCGAAGGTGGGCGGGATCAGCGTCGCCGAGGCCACCCGATCTTCCGCCTTCTGCTCCACACGACGCTCGGCGGCACGACGAAGCGCTCCGAGCTGGGCCTCGGCGGGCTGCGCGAACCCTGACGCGAGGGCGGTGAGTGCGAGCATCGGCACGGCGCGGTGCAGGGCGCGTGGCAGGGGCATGGTCCGGCTCCAGGCGGGTGGTCGTGCCGGCGTGGTGCCGGCCAGGGGCGGCGCGAGATCACAGCCACGATTTCTGATCGCGCAGCTGTCTCCGATTTCGACGTCGGAATGCCCTGCCCCGTCTCAGGAGAGCGGACCAGATGGCGCCGGAACGACAGCGGGCGCCGACACCGAAGCGTCGACGCCCGCAGCCCACGCAACACGAGGCCCTTACTGGGCGGAGTCAGCCAGCCCGGTGACGGTGGCCGCCAGCGCGCGCACGCGCGCCTTGTCCTTCGCCGTCGCGGCGGCGCGGCCAAGGCGCGTGGCCAGGGCGCGCAGGGTCGCCTGACGAGCCGCACCCGCCTGCTGTTCGGCCATGCCGAGCGAGGCGTTGATGCTGGTCACCTGACCGGCTGCCAGTCCGCGGCCCCGCTCCAGCTGATCGACGTATGCACGTGCGACTGCGAAGCTTGGCGCCCAGACCAGTTTCTGCTGCAGCTGCGGATTGCTGCCGGCGAACTGCACCTGCTTCGCCGCATCGATCTCGTTCTGCGTCAGCATCGCGCTGGGCTTGAGCTCCAGCACGTCGAGGCCGCGACCGATTTCGGAGCCGTAGATGTGGCCGTTGTACCAGTACGCCGACCAGAAACCGGCCAGCGTGAGTTGTGCCGGATTGATCGGGCCACGATCGAAGTACGCGATCTCGACCGGCTTGCGCGGGTCAGTGAAGTCGAACACCGACAGGCCACCCTGATACCAAGCCTGCACCATGATGTCGCGGCCCGGCACGGGAATCAGCGTGCCGTTGTGCGCGACGCAGTTCTCCACGTCGCCCTGCGCCGCCGGAATCTTGTAATGGCCCTGCGGGGTGAGCTTGCGATTGCGCAGCGTGAAGATCGCATCGGCGCCCCAGGTCATCTTGTCGGTGGCGCGACACTTTGCACCCACACCACCGCCCCACTCGTCGCTGAACAGCAGCTTGCTGCCGTCGTTGCTGAAGGTGGCCGAATGCCAGTAGGAGAAGTCGCGGTCGATCACTTCATCCACGCGCACGGGGTTGGCCGGATCGCTGATGTCGAGCAGGATGCCGTTGCCCGAACAGGCGCCAGCGGCGAGCCCAAGGTCCGGGTACACGGTGATGTCATGGCACTGGTCCGTCTCGGCGGTTTCCTGCGTGCCGGCGCCGTGAGTCCCGCCCTTCCACAAGCCGCTGATGGCCTTGGTGCGCGCATCCGCGAAGACGCGCGGACGACTGACGATCCGCGCATCCTGCGGTGCTGCGACCGGCACCTTGATCACGTCGATGCGGAATCGTGCCGTACTGGTGTCGGTGGCGGGTTCACCGTTGCTGCAGCCGGCCAGTTCCGTGCCCGGTCGCACGCCGCCGGTGCCGGAAACGTAGAGGTAGACGTTGGCGGGATCCTTGGCGTCGGTCAGCAACGTGTGCGTGTGCGAGCCGCGACAGGTCTGCACCGCGGCCACCTGGCGCGGATGGTCGATGTCGCTGATGTCGAAGATGCGCACACCGCGGAATCGCTCGCTGCTGGATGCGGCATCCACACCCTGGCCGCCACAATCGATGCGCCCCTTGTTCTCTTCCACCGACATGAAGAGCAGGTTCTTGTGCACCGACAGGTCACCCTGCCCGCCCGGACAGGGGAAGGCCTGACGCAGCGTGGGGTTCGCGGGTGTGGAGATGTCCCACACCTGGAAGCCATGATAGCCGCCGATGAACGCAAACTTGCCGTCGAAGGCGAGGTCGGAATTGACGAAGGCGAAATCGCCGGCGTCGGCCGGGTTCACGAAACCATCGGGGCGATTGCGATGGGCCACCAACGTCAGGTTGCTGATCGCTTCCTGCGCATCGTTCCAGCCACCGCGGAGGCTGTAGCGCGGATCGGTGATGCTCGCCTTGGGCGCTGTCGGCGCACGGCCTGCCGCCTGGGCGTGCGCCGTCGCACCGACGCAGATCGCGGTGAGGGCGGAAGCGGCGAGCTGGCGCATCAGGAACGGTGATCGGGTCATGTCGGGTCAGGACTCGGGTCTGGAGGGGTCGCGCGAAATCACCTGCGGAGTGTTCACCTGCACTGGCACCGCACACATGCACCTTCAGCGGGCCGACACCATGCGGCGCATGCGCGCGATCTCGGCGCGCTGGTCGGCATCCACGTCGGCGACGAAACGGTTGATCGACGATTCCTGTGCCGCACCGGGCGAGGCCAGGAGCGACTCGACCATCGTCAGGGCTCCACCGTGGTGCCGGATCATGCCGTCGAGGAACAGCCGGTCGAAGCGTGCACCGCGCGCCACACGCAGGGCTCGCATGGCGGCCGGCGACAACATGCCCGGCATCGCCATGGTGTCACGCATGCCCGGCGAGCCGTGGCCGACGTGCGTGCCCATGTCATGGGATGTGTTCGCATCCGCTGCGCCACCGTGCGTGGCCAGCCAACGGCGCATCAACGCCACCTCATCGGTCTGTGACACCGCGATCCGGTCCGCCAGCGCACGCAACTGCGTGTTGCGTGTGCGGGCCTGAACCAGCGCCGTCATCGCCACCGCCTGGGCGTGATGGTGCAGCATGTCCTGCATGAAACGTATGTCGGCCGTCGTGACGCCTGGCACCGCCGGTGCCCCGGACTGTGCCGCCAGCGCGGGACCACCGAACAGCAGCAGTGTGGAGCACAGCCATCGTGTGACGGTACGCATCGGCATGCCGGAAAGATCGCCACGTGTGAGACGATCTGCGACCGCCTCAGTTCGCCGGTGCCACAGGCTGCAGCATGGCCCCAGCCAGTTCCTTCACGATCTTCGCCGCCACGGTCGCCGTCAGGCCGGTCGGATCACGCTGCGGATTGAACTCCACCACGTCGGCGCCGACGATCAGCGACGGCACCGCCTGGATCATCCCCAGCACGTCGCGCACGCTCAGGCCTCCCGGCTCCCAGTGACTGACGCCGGGCGCGAAGGCGGGATCCAGACCATCGAGGTCGATGGAGATGTACACCGGCCCCTCGATCACGGGGCGCGCCCCTGCCTCCCAGGCACGCATGTCGATCACCTCGACACCGAAGCGTGTGGCCTGCTCGCGCTGGTGCGCGGTGAGCGTCCGGATGCCGACCTGCACCAGCCGTGAGGCGAGCCCCTCTTCCATGATGCGCACGAACGGACAGGCGTGCGAAAACCGGTCGCCGTTGAAGGCGTTGTACAGGTCCGCGTGCGCATCGACGTGCAGGATGGTCGGCTGTGGGTAGCGACCGTTGATGGCGCGCAGGATCGGATAGGTCACTGAATGATCCCCACCCAGCGAGATCACCCGCACCCCGCGCATCATCAGCGCACGCACTCCCGACTCGATCTGGGTGCGCGCCGATCCATCGGCCGGCAGCGTGAGATCTCCGGCGTCCGCGAACACGCCCGGCTGCGCCAGGTCCACCAGCGTCTCCGTCCAGTCATTCCCGGCCGTCGAGCGTAGCGCCGCACGGATCAGCGCCGGTGCCTGGGCAGCCCCACGCAGGAACGACGAACTGGCATCGTAGGGCAGACCGAGGAGGCAGGGCGGCAGTGGCATCGGGGGACAGGCGCGGGGGACGGGCGGGCAAGGCGGAGTGGGCGACTGCCGATCAGTTCGGGGCGCACGATTGCCCCAGAATAAACAATCGCGCGGCGGGGACGTCGGCTGTATCGTAGGATTGCCGTGACGGCGCGCGACGTGGCCCGCGCACGCCTCGCGCGTTCGTCCCCCCGACCCGCGATCCATGACCGCCACCGCCGCGCCCGCCGACGCCCCGGGCCCGAAAGCCCGATTCCCGGGCGACATGATCCTCCGCATGACCCGCGCGCGCATCGAGCTGATGCGTAGCATGGCCCACACCTACGGCGACGTCTCGCAAATCACGCTCGGCAAGCAGCGGATCGTGCTGCTCACCAATCCCGATGACATCCGGGACCTGCTGGTCACGAACCAGCGGATCTTCCGGAAGGGGCAAGCGCTCGAGCGGGCGAAGATCCTGATCGGCGAAGGCTTGCTCACCTCCGAAGGCGACGCGCACCTGCGCCAGCGCCGACTGGTGCAGCCCGCGTTTCATCGCGCACGCATCGGCGCCTACGCCGTCGCGATGACGGACGCGGCGATGCAACGACAGGCGAACTGGCGCGATGGTGAATCGCTGGACATCAACCGGGCGATGATGCTGGTGACGCTCGACATCGTGGCCGCCACGCTGTTCGGCGCCAGCGTCGGCAACGAGGGCAGCGGCATCGGGAATGCGATGGACGACGTGTTCGAGGCGTTCACGCTCGGCTACGGTCCACTCACGCCGCTGCTGGACATCCTGCCCAGCGCGCGCCGCCGCCGCTTCACGGCCGGCAAGCAATTGCTGGACGACACCATCGACCGCATCATCGCCGCCCGTCGTACCAGCGGCGAGGACACCGGCGACCTGTTGTCGATGCTGCTGCATGCCACCGACACCGAGGGCGATGGCGGGCGCATGAGCGATACCCAGCTGCGTGACGAGGCGATCACGATCTTCATCGCCGGTCACGAGACGACGGCCAACGCCCTCACATGGACCTGGCTGCTGCTGGCGCGTCATCCCGAGGCCGAGCGTGCGCTGCACGAGGAGGTGGATCGCGTGCTCGGCGATCGCCTCGGCACGATGGACGATCTCGCCAACCTGCCATTCACGCGGGCCGTCGTCGCCGAGTCGATGCGGCTCTATCCACCGGCGTACGTGGTCGGCCGTCGCGCGATGGAGCCATACAGCGTGGGAGGATTCGACTTCCCTGCCCGCACGCTGTTCCTCGCACCACAGATCGTGGTGCACCACGATCCGCGCTGGTGGCCGGAGCCGGAGCGATTCCGGCCCGAGCGCTGGCTCGACCCGGGCGCCAACGCCGCGCGACCGAAGATGGCTTACTTCCCGTTCGGCGCCGGCACACGCATCTGCGTCGGCGAACAGTTCGCGTGGATGGAAGCGATGCTGGTATTGGCGACGCTCGCGCGCCGGTGGCGTGTGCACGTCCCCGGCGCCGACCCGGAGCTGGAGCCGATCATCACGCTGCGACCGAAAGGCGGGCTACCGGCGCGACTGCAGCGACGGTAGCTACTGAATCCAGACGTTCGCCTGCCCCAGCAGGCGTGCGCGCACGACGAAGGCGCGGTCGGTGGTGCTGACGCTTTCCACCTGGAAGCTGGTGATGCTGCCGCCAAGGATCACCCCTGGCGACACGGTGCGATTGAGCAGCTGCAGCATCTGCGTGCGCACCGAATCCAGCTGCGCACCGAGCGGCACGCGCCCGCCCATCGTCGCCTTGCGGATGGCGCGTCCGATCAGCGGCGCCGCCAGCGTGGCCTTCATCCGTGACATCAACCCCCGGCTCTCGAGGCTCCAGTCCAGGTCATCCAGGCGCAGCTCGCGCAGTGCCGGGTCCCAGCGCAGCCGCGACATCAGCGTCAGCTTGCCGCGCAGCGAACCGCTGACATCGAGCACGATCCGAACACTGTCGCCACTGGCCTGCACATGTACGCTGTCCACGCGTTCGCTGGTGTTGGCCGTCTCGGCCACCAGCAATTCTGTGGCGCGCCGGTTCACCTCCTCGAAGGGCAGCTCCACCGACACCGGCACCACGAATCCTGCTGGACTCTGGCCGAGGCTGAGCACGGGCAGCGGCTTGGTCAACGTCGCCGGCTTGGCGCCGGCGATCACACGCGGCCGCGCGTAGACGACGATCGCGGTGCGGAAGCTGGGCCCGACACCATTCAGCGGTACCACGCGGATCGCCTCCGGATCGAGCACCAGCCAGAGCGAATTGAGCGTATCCAATGGCGACGGCTCGAGAAAACTCTTCCAGATCGAGTCGGCCAGTGGTCGCAGGTCGGCGGCAGTCGGCAGCGCGGTGTCCACCTGCGCCGAAAAGTCCTTCAGCTGGCCATCGATCATGCGCTGCAACGCCGGGCGTGCATCGACATTGAGGGCGGTGATGGCGCAGGGATCGGCGAGCCTGGCCGCCAATGCCGTCTGGCGCGAGCCGATCTTCCAGTCGCGGCGCCAGTAGAGGTCCGTGGCCAACGAGAGCGTGGCGCGGCGTGGTGCTTCGGTGCCGTATCCACAACTGGCGACGCGTGCACCCGGCACACCCACGCGGGCGCGATACCGCATGGTGGTGGTGATGCTGAAGCGCGCGCCAGTGGCCGAGAGCGCGAGCGGATCGCGCTGGTACACGTACTGATGGCAGACCAGCCGCGCGACGTTCACGCAGGTGGCCTCGGCCAGCGAGTCCCGGGCCGGAAAGAGCGAATCGAGCACCGGCGAGAGTGACTTGAGCACGTAGGTGACCTGCACCGGAATCACCGCCAGCTCGGCGGGGGCCTGCGCATTCGGTGTGGCGGTCCGTGACGGTTGCACACTCGCAGACGCCACCGGCTGCGGTGCCGGCGACAGGGTGGCTGGTGCACTGCCTCCACATCCGGGCAGCAGCACTGCGAGTGCGGCAATGGCTTGCAGCAGCCGCATCATCGCGTGGGATACGGTGGCACACCGGCGACGTGTCGCGCGGCGGCGTGGCGATCATGTCCCATCACGTTCATCGATCAGCTCAGGGGTCGAGGGGCTGTGCCGGTCACTGCGCCCGGGCAGCCGGACGCAGCATACCCGTCACGGCTATCTTTCGGAATGACTCCTACCCCGAAGGCGCGTTCGTGAGGATCATCGGCGGCAAGTTCGCCGGCCGCGACCTCACGTCGCCGAACGATTTCCGCGTCCGCCCGACGGCCGAGAAAGTGCGCGGCTTCCTGCTCGACCAGCTGAAGCCCGACCT